>NZ_JBATWY010000196.1:0-10547 GCF_049672945.1 Haloferula sp.
TTTCGTTCGATTACACGGTGACAGCCTCCGACCTCACCCGCAGCGGAAACATCGGAATCCTGCTCTATTCCTTCGGCACGGGGGGTGCCAGCACGGCTGCCAACCAATCCTTTTTCGACAACGTCCGGCTTAGTGTGACCTCGCCCCCCCTCGATGACTTCGATGCCTACATTTCCAACCCCTCTTTCGGCATCGACCCGGGTGACAGGGATTTCAATGATGATCCGGATGGAGACAGTCTCGCCAATGGACTGGAATCATGGTTCGGCACCCATCCCGGTGAGTTCAATGCCGGGATCGTGAATCTCGCCACCGACGGCACCGTGACCACCTTCACCCACCCGGAAAATGAGACTCTTCCGGCAGACGTTAGCGGCTACTACCAGTGGTCGCTAAATCTCATCGACTGGTATGAAGGTGCGGAAAGCCCACTGGGTGGTCCTGAGGTGATTTTTTCCATGAATACCGTCGGCACGACCACCACAGTGACTGCCACGGCGGGCGCAGCGACGGATCGGCTGTTTCTCCGAATCGTTGTTGCTCTGGACTGAGTTGATCACGACTCGAACTGGCAAGCGCGCCCAAATTCCTCGGCCCAATGAGCGGGCTGATCGCATGCAATCTCTAGGAAAATATGAAATCCTGTAACGAAACGGATTCTTCGCTGCTTACCCATTGTGGTTATGGAGGTGAATTGCAAATCAGTACGAGCCGGAGGAGTGAGGTCAATAAGCTGACTATCACTCGTTATTCGGTGATGTTGATTGCCATAACCAGAATATCCACACCCGCTTGCTTCAGCAGGAAATCCAGGTAGCTCGGGCTCCCCGCCGCTTGTACACGGTCGGCGCGCATCGATTACTTTGCTTTGTAGTATGATTCGTGAAATCCAGATAAGAGCTGAGCCGAATGCTTCGGAGCTAAAGGTGTATCCAATCGTAGCCTGGGGTATCGCCCAAAGATCAAATTGGTAGAGATAAGCAGCCTTGAGCGGGCGGTCCAAAACTGTGGGAAACACGGCGTTTGGGTCGTCACTGCAGGGCTTGAACGTCTTGACTGATAGATCCCTAGGGTGATGCCCCAGACTGCGATTGAATAGGCTCCTGGGGATAAAAGCGGAATGAAATCGAAATGCGTGATGAACGGTAGAAGGGTCATTGAGCCCATTTGAAAGGGCTTGGTGAAAGGGGCTGAATCTGCGGATAGATCCTATGCGCGAAGGAGTCTTCTCCACTCGGGCGTCGGCATATTTCCGGTGAATCCGCAGTCTGAAAACGTCGGCCGGGGAAGGGGGGCGTGACCGCCAATGTGTGGTAACTGGCCGGGATTTTCAGAAGAAAAGCGTAACTTCCATAAAATTGCATGAGTTGCATCGAATTGCATATAAAATATGTTGGGAAAAAGAAAAATTCAGTTGATGGCATATCAAGTCCTGCCATGACCATCGCCGATGGTTCGCTTGAATCCCTGTTGAGATTCGGACCATTGCAACCCCAGCCCAACGAATTCCGATGCGCACCTTACTCCGAGTTTTCCAGCACCTTTTCTTTGTCGTCCTGGCCTCGTCCGCAGCCGCCCAGACTTCCGGCAGGCTCACCTTGGAGCGGTGGACTTCTGCTGCTCCGTCTGCGACGATCGAGCAATTCGGCAGCGGCAACATCAACGTCAGATCGCCGGATGCGGTTGATCCGGTCTATAGGGCGGCAATTCCCAGGAATTATGCCGATGGCTATGGTGCCAGGCTCCGCGGGGCACTGGTCGCGCCGGTCACGGGTCGCTATGTGTTCTACGTCTCCGGAGACGATTTGGCGGATCTCTGGCTATCGACAAGCGATGCTCCCTTCGACAAGCGGCGGATCGCTTGGCACGGTCGCTTCACTGCGAATAAGCAGTGGGACAAGTACCCGACTCAGCGTTCGGAGTCAATCTGGCTGGAAGCAGGCGAGGCTTACTACATCGAGGGGCTGATGTTTGAAAGCAGTGGTGCGGATCACCTCTTTATTGGATGGAATTACATCGAAACTGCCACGGAATTGACGGCTGCCGCAGTCGGAAGCGTTGCCAGCGAGGCTTGGACTGATGATGGCGAGGTGGTCACCCTCGACGTCGAAGCTGGAGATATCTGGAGCACAAGCGACAATTTTTCCTTCTACAACTACCTAATGGTCGGCGATGGCGAAGTCACCGTCCACGTGAAGTCGCTTACGGCAGGTCACCCCTTCGCCCAGGTTGGCCTGATGATGCGGCCTGACCTCGGGGCGGCTTCGAGCCACGCCTTTGTCGCGAGAACGGCTGGCCAGGGTACTGCCTTCAAGAGGAGGGGCTCGACCGGGGCGACCACGATCCGTCCGAAGCCTTATGTCCCGGATCGTGACTGGTTGCGGATCACCAGAAACGGAGACACCGTTAAAGGCTATCATTCGCAGGACGGCAAGACTTGGCGGGAGCTTGGCAGCCAGTCCTTCGCCAATCTTCCTGCTTCCATTTATGTGGGAATCGCCGCCAGTAGTCATCCCCAGTCCGGAGGTCAGCCGATTCAGGCAACGCTCGATTCCTTCCAGATTCGTGGCAGTAATGCCTCGGAAGTGATTCCTGGAACCCATCTTCAGTCGTTCGTGATCCATCCCGATGATCTGGACGACGACCAACTTCCCGACTCTTGGGAGCTGGCTCAGGGATTCAGCGTCAGCTCTTCTTTTGGTAGCGATGGGCAATACGGGGATCCCGACGGCGACGGTCAGACGAATTTCACCGAGTTCGCCGGCGGCAGCGATCCCAATGATCCCAACAGCACCTCGCCACCCGAAGGGCTCCTCTGGGTCGAGCAGTGGGAGGGCATGCCTCACTTCGATCTGGAGTCCGCACGGGCCAGTTCCAAATTCTACCTCCCGCCCAACCGTTCGGAGCTTGTCGATGGTATCGAGCCTCAGCTGCTGCCCCAGTTTTCCACCACCAGGATGCGGGGATACCTTGAGGTGCCAGATGATGGAGACTACACGTTCTGGATCAGTAATCGCTATTCCGGCGAGATCTGGCTCAGTGACGACGAGACAAAATATCGCAAACAACGGATTTCCTGCCTGAGCACAGCAGAAGGAACAGGCGGCGGCGTCCGGGCCTTCGATGAGAATTACTGGGATCAATACCTCAGTCAGATGAGCCGCGAGATTCCTCTTCTGGCGGGTCGGAAATACTTCTTCGAGGTTCTTGTCCAGCAAGGCCATGCGGCGGATCCAGGAAGATTCCATCACATCAGTCTTGCTTGGGCGGGGCCTGATGGCGTGAGGCGCTGGTTGCCCCTCAGCGCCCTTTCGGGCTATCTGCCTGAACTGGCGGATGCCGATGACGACTATCTCCCCGATGCATGGGAAAATCAGTATGGCCTGAATGCCGCCGACAACGGCTACGGCAATCTGGCGCTGGAAGGTGAGCGGGGCGACTTCGATGAAGACGGCCTGAACAACCGCGAGGAATTCCTTCTCGGAACCAATCCGGCCGATTCGGATACCGACGGTGATGGCCTCAGTGATTTCGCCGAGGTGAGGACCTATGGCACAAGCCCTTCCGTCTCAGATGTCACGCCGGAGACTCTCGTCTCAAATGTGAGCCCCTCCAGTGTGCTTGGCCTCGGAGACTCGTGGATTCAGACCGGCGGCGGCGTGCTGACCAGTTCATTCCGGGGAATTGGAAAATGGAATTTCACCGTGCCGGGTGACGGCATCTGGATCGTCCAGATTGAAGGCGGGCTTCGCGGCGACCTGCGCTTGGATGAGACGCTCGCGGTTCACGCCAGCGTGGACGGGGGAGAGATCGAGCGGGGGACCATGACTTTCCACAACAGCCAGTCAGGATCACTCCGGGTGATCACGCCTTGGCTTCCCGCCGGCAGCCATGAATTCGGCCTCTACGTTGACAACTACACGGCCCGCCGCTCCCTCGAAGTCACCGCCATCAGAATCCTCGCTCCCGGTGGGCTCGATACGGATGGCGACGGCTATTCCGACCCGGTTGAGCAATACTTGACCTCCCGCAACCAGGTTCTTCCCCACACCGCAGTCAGCACACCGATCTCTCCCGTCTTTGTCGAAGGCCTCGCCCGCTCGCGCGATCACTTCGAGCTGCGCATCCAGCACGAAGGACCCGGATCGGCGATTCGCCACAAGGACTCCTTCTGGGCGAAGGAGATTCCCCGCATTCAAAGCAGTCGCAACAGTCTGATGAACGCGCTGCTCATCAATCCGGGAGGGGACCACAGTG
This sequence comes from Haloferula sp., assembly GCF_049672945.1. Classification (NCBI taxonomy): domain Bacteria; kingdom Pseudomonadati; phylum Verrucomicrobiota; class Verrucomicrobiia; order Verrucomicrobiales; family Verrucomicrobiaceae; genus Haloferula; species Haloferula sp. Next base: position 4,258 of record NZ_JBATWY010000196.1, read on the forward strand.
CAGCCGGAAGCCTTCATCCCGGTCTGGATGGCCCCGGCTACGGCCGCTGGTTCGCCGAGATCCCACTCAATGCCAACCAAGCCACCGGATATTCCGCCTTCTTTGAAAATGGAGCACTCGGAAACAGCGGAGTATTCGTCTGGCGTCCGATCAACCTCTTCGCCACCACCCAGATCACCATCCCCGCCGGCCGCGATCTTCTCATGGGAGCCTGGGATGGTGAGAGTGACAATTCCGACCTGACCTTCACCATCGACGGCCAGCCCCAGCCGACCTTCAAGGCGAAGGACGCCATCGCCTGGAGCTTCCCGAGCCCCGGCAGCTTCCCGGTCAGCGTGCTCCATCACCAGTCCGGTCTGACGCTCGACCTCACCGTCAACGTCCGCGCCGCCGACCTGCAGCCCGACATCGCCCTCGGCGAGCTGCGTTTCCGCGATGTCGATCTCCCCGGCGTCGCCTCCGACCTCGCCCTCGACACCGGCGGCGAGATCGCCTTTGACGGACTCCACATCCTCGCCACCGGCGGCACCACCACCACCATGGGTGGACTATTCCCCGGCATCCACCGCACCGCCGCCCGCCTCACAGAAACCGAAGCGATCCTCGATCAGGAAGTCGTCCACGTCGTCGGCGTCTCCGATGCCCTGCGAAATGCCAGCGACCTTGCTGCGCCGCAGGGAGATGACATTTTCCTCGTCCGCTCACCGCTGCTCGTCACCCACCTGCCTGCCGATGGAGCCACCGTGAAGATATCCATCTTCGCCGGGGGCGTGACCTTCGCCGATGGCACCACCGTCAAGGAGATGGACAACGCAGACCTCGATGAAAATGGAGTGATCACTCTGGAATTCCTGATGCCAGCAGAACGCCTCGGCGCCCCCTGCCACTACATCGACGTCTTCGACAAAAATGGTGCCCGCATCTGGAGCAGTAACGGCTAAGGGAGCGCAAGCGTCCCGCCCCTGTCTTCAGGAAAACCCGCGCACCATCCGCATACCAACCACTTTTCAATTTCCACCCGGCACTCATCCCAATGTCCCGCCTTCTCGCCTACGCCCTGATCCTGATCCTCGCCGGAGCCACTGTGCTCTTGGGGATCAAGGTGCTTTCCCAAGGCGGTGACGACATTGCCCAGGTGCCCGAGCCCGACCGCACGACGCCGGACCGCACGACGCCGGACCGCACCATGCCGACCCGCCCGCCCGCCACACCCCACCTCGTCCGCCAGCTCGTCGATCCCTCCAAGCACCTCGAAGAACAGATCGAAGCCGTCCGCGGCCTGCCTGACGATCTCACTGCCGAGGAATTTGCTGCCCTCATCGCCATCCTTCACCAGCCCGCCCCGCCGAAGGCCGATCCCGGCCGCTGGTATGCTCTGCAAAACGAGATCATGGAAGTCCTGCGCCAGCCGCGCTTCACCTGGGAAGGCTACTCAGGTGCCTTGGCTGACCTCGTCGCCGATCGAAATGCCGACCCAGTGATGCGTGATTACGCTGCCCAGCACCTCGCTCTCTATCTCGGAGACCGGGCAGACCAGCTCCCGGAGGAAGATTCCAGCGCTGCACTGGATTCCCTGCTCGGCGTCCTTCGTGGCAGCCGCGAATCTCACGAAATGGTCTCCGGCACAACCTTGATGGCTCTTTGTGACTTAAACACCCGTCGTCCCGAACTTCTTGAGGAGCACCGTAGCACCCTCGGCCCAGCCATCCTCGCCCTCGTCACCGGCGAGCGTTCCGCCAGCATGTCCAACCAGGTCGCAGCCATTCAAGCAGCCGGTCGTATGGGCTTCCCCGAAACGCTTCCCGCGATCCGCAGCTTCGCCTCCGGAGAGGCCCCGAATCCCTCCGTCGAGCTCAGCAGCATCGCCGCCCTCGGCTACTTCGCTGATCCGGAGGATAAAGCTCTACTCACCGAACTCGCCGAAGGCGACACCCGCCTCCGCTTCGCCGCCCGTTCCGCTCTCAAGAACTACGACAAATTCCCACCGACCCACTGACAATACAGCCAGTCTCACCTTTCCCATTCCCGCCAATCAATCCATGATCACCAGAAATAATTTCAAAGAGGTCAGCCTCGCGGCTCTTGCTTTTCTAGCCCTCCTCAGCACGTCTGTGACGGGGACGAACCTACCTTCGGGCGTGAACTGCACCGGAGGCGGAGGCTGTGGCAAGGAGACCGGGGAATCGGATGGAGACCCAGGCTCAGCTAGCACCAACAGCGTCGAGATCACCCTCAATCTCGGAGTCGCGCCGCTGGATCGCCCGAAGAATTTCTCCGGCCTCTTCGAAATGGCCAGATTCAACTACGACGACGAGGATCTACCTCAGGGGCTCAACGGTCTGGAAAGCTACTACTCCTCCAACCCCGTTCGTGGAACCTGGGCGGTCGACGCCAAACTTGAAACTCCGGACATCAGCGAGGCATCGTTCAAGCGCTCGTCGCTCCGGATCAACCACGACTTCAGAATGGAGATCATCAAGGACTCCGGCGGTGTCAGACAGGTCCTCAACAACTACTTCCTCGTCGATTTCCAGGACCTCCCGTCCGGTCAGGAGGGGTTCATCGCCAAATGGTACCCTGCAGCGAATAAGGGGACCAAGCAGGGCAGCTTCTACTCGCCCACCGGAGCCCACGTCAAGGAGGTCAAGATCAGCAACCCAACTCCCACCCAGAACTACAACCAGCTCTACATGGAGTCCGGAATGGAATACCCGGAAGGGTGGGTGACTCGCTTCTATCGTTTTTCAAGCAGTGTCAACAACAGCGGCCGGGTTGAGCATGTTCTCGACACCCTTACCGCTAGCCCGGACAACGGAGGCAAGGTCATCGAAAGGGAGAGCCTCGAATACTTCTCGGGAGCACCCGTCAACGGTGTCGAGCAGAAGAATCAGGACCGCATCAAAACGATCAGCCGCGCGGATCTAACAGCATCGGGGATCAATACGACTGGCACACCGACCCTGAAGGTCGTCTCCCGCTACAGAGAGGTCTTCCAAGATATTGGCGGTAAGAAGAGGATGACCAGCCGCATGGTGCTAGGTAGCCCCACAGCGACGACCGGTGGGCTGGAAACCAAAATGGGCTATTACGATGACCCCGGGGACTCATCCCTGCTCGGCCGACCGAAATGGGAACTCCGACCGGATGGCTCCTGGACCATCTGGAAGATTTCCGGAACCGCCTCCACCCAGACACTCACCACCTACACCCCCTTCGCCAATGGACCATCGGGCTTCACGCTCCAAAGCAATGGAAGCAATGCCGACTCGGTCCCCGATCAAGGCTGCCTGATCGAGGAAAAAATCCTCACCTCGGCCACGTCTGAGACACGAATTCGGGTGGGATCCCAGCTGATTTCCCGAAGTGTTTCCACCAATTCTACGGGTTCCGGAGGGGAACTCGTCACCAAGACTGAGCGCCTCGCCGGTCTCCAGGGAAGCGGTCCGAACGAGTCCGATCCATCCCTTGTGACTGTCATTGCCTACAATCCGCTGGGCAACGCTACGGCTCCGGGAGCCGGTAGGATCGCTTGGGAAATCCACGATGACGGCACGGCCACCGTCTACTCCTACTCCTCGAATGGCGTCGGTGGAGTTACGGTGACCAAAACCACCGGTGCCACCTCCAGCAGCGGAATGTCGGCAGCTCCATCAATTTCCGCCGGCACCACCACGGTCACCAAATTCAACAGTTTCTGGAAGGAATACGAATTTGCCGAATACGATGGAACCTCCGCCACCGGGACAGCTTCGATGAGTTGGGTTGTCACCTACCAGAACGTCGATAGCTTCGGAAGACCGACCGACAGAATCTGGAGCTTCGGCGGTGTCGCCGGCGGCTCGGAGTCCTTCGTTTACGACTGCTGTGGACTCAAAGAGCATGTCGCACGCGACGGCTCCATCACCGAGAGCTATCGTGATCAGCTCAAGCGCGTTTACCGTGTGGATCGCAAGACAGTTGCGGCGAGCCCCGTGGTAACGACGCTGACCACCATCTCCGGCCTGACCACCACCACGACCCGGGATGGAATTTTCGTTTCGGAAGTCAACCGCTCGCTTGATGGACTAGAGACAAGAACCGTCAACCCCTCCCGCACGTCGGGAACATCGACGGGTCGCCTTACTAGCAGAACTAGAACCGACGCTGCGGCGCGCACAACCACTCAGGACTGGCTATCAGGAACGTCGCCTGAAGTTTGGACCACCCTCAGCACCAGCACCCGCTATCTTGACGGCAAAACACACACCGTCACCGGCGCCCGGGTCACCGACACCACCTACACCTATGCCGCTCACACGGACACCACGTATGGTCCCGGTTTGAAAACCACCGCCACAAGCTCCGGCTTGGTCTCCCAGAGCTTCACCGACCCTCTCGGTCGCAGCTTCAAGACCATCAGTCCCGGCAGCGGAACCACCCTCTACACCTTCCACCCCGTATCCGCCTCCTCAGGTTCCCGCGGCAGGGTTCACACTATGACCGACGCCGACGGGGTCTCCACCACCTACGGCTACGATTCCGAAGGCGAACGCATCACCACCACCCGGACCGTGCCAGTTGGCCTAGGCCACACCGCCACCAACCTGACTTCCACGACCACCCCCGACATCGTCGCCTCCGCCGGACCCTTCCACGGAATCTCGCTCGGGGCATCCTACCGCACGATTTCCCAGCTCGGCGGCACGACGGTTGCCACCTCCTACCGCTCGCTCGACGGCCTCAAGTCCGCCAGCGTCACTCTCTCCGGGACGACGGTATCCGTTGCCACCTACCCGGACTCATCCGGCGTCGCCACCACCACCACCATCCAGCCGGACACCACGAAAACCATCACCACCACGAAGAATGGCCTGACCGACAAAGTGGAAATCAGAACAAGCACGGGAGGCCTCATCAAATCGATCGCCTACGGTTATGACTCCAAACGCCGCCTGATCTCGGTACTCGACTCCGAGACCGGCCCCACCGACTACGATCTTGACGATAATGACCTCGCTGATGTCACCGAATCCGGCCAGCCGCTTCAAATGACGGCTGCGAATGGTGACAAGACCACCTATTTTTACGACATCTTCGGGCGCCCCATCCAGACCGACCTTCAGCGAGGATCCGGTCCAGTCCACAGCACCCACACTTCCTACGACCTTGCCGGAAACGTCGCCGGCACCTGGGGCAGCCAGACCTACCCCACCTACCGCATCTACAACGACTTCAACCAGCTCACCAAGCTCCGGACCTACAAGAACCTGACCGGCGAGCCGACCCTTGCCACCACAGCCTATGCCGAGACCGAGTGGATCTACGGAACCACCACCGGCCGCCTCGACCGGAAGGAATACCACGATGGCAATGGCACCGACTACGAATATAGCGATGCCGGGCGTCTGGAGCTTCGCACCTGGGAACGCGGCATCACCACCGAATACATCTACACCCACGGCATGCTCACCTCCGTCGACTACTCAGGCACCACCCCGGACGTCACCTACACCTACGACGCCCTCGGACGCCAAGCATCCATCGCAAATGCCAACGCCACCTCCGAATTCGACTACGCCGACGGACAAGGTGAAGATCTCGGTCTCGATATTGAAACGATTACTTACACTCTGCCAAATCCGGCAGATTCAGAGAACCCGATTACTTTCACCCGCGTCCTCGATCGCCGCGATCGATCCCTCGGCCGTGACACAGGCTGGGAACTTGAGGAGACATCCGGCGACCCGGCTGTCACCACCGTCGAAAACCAAGTCACCTACGGCTACAGCGCCACCACCGGCTTCCTTGCCACCGTCGCCAACGGCACCGACACCTTCACCTACGGCTACGCCTACAACCAAAGCAACGCCGCCTCCCCGAGGATCGGCGCCACCAGCGGTGCCGCGCTCGGCACCATGCCCTACACCCTGGAAAAAAGCGGCACCACCACCCTGCGCACCCTCAGCACCTACGAAGCCCACCGCAACGTCCTCGACGTCATCGACAACCAAGCCTCCGGCCTCACCGTCTCCAAGTTCGACTACACCGTCAATGAACTCGGCCAGCGCACCGACCTCACCACCACCTACGACATGGGCACCGGCAGCGGCATCACTCCCAACCCCGGCAGCACCTCCTGGACCTACGACGACTTCGGCCAGATCGAACTCGCCGACAGCCCCGGCACCACAGCAGACCGCTCCTACCTCTTCGACAGCATCGGCAACCGCAAGCAGTCCGCCGACAGCCTGACCCTTCCCGGCAGCGACAACTACGTCTCCAACGCCCTCAACCAGTACACCGCCGTCGGC
>NZ_JBATWY010000197.1:0-28488 GCF_049672945.1 Haloferula sp.
GCCTGGGAGGCGCTCAATGATGATCTCAATACGCCGGGATGCCTTGGCGGAATTTTCACCGGCCTGCGCGAATGCGCCGGACTGGAAGGGGAGGAGGCGGCAAAAGCTCTGGCGGGACTCAACCGGGTGCTGAGGGCGATCGGCCTGATCCTTCCCGAGGATGCGGCATCGGCCGAAGTGCCGGCGGAGATCCAGGCGCTTGCTGACGAACGCTGGGAGGCTCGCAGCTCGAAGGACTGGGCCAAATCCGACGCCATGCGCGACCAGCTTGCCGAATTGGGCTGGGCAGTGAAGGATTCCCCCGAAGGCTACGAACTGAATCCGACCTGACGATGCACATTCGCCCCCGCCGCAACCGCAAATCCGCTGCCATTCGCGCACTGGTGGCCGAGACATCGCTCTCGGCTGCCGACTTCATCTATCCACTCTTCATTCACGAAGGGAGTGAGGATCAGGACATCGATTCGATGCCGGGATGCAAGCGTTGGTCGCTGGACGGGCTGCTGAAAGAGGCCGGCGAAGCCTTCGCTTTGGGAGTGAAGGCGGTGGTGCTTTTTCCGGCGATCGGCGACAAGCTCAAGACGCCGGGTGCCGAAGAAGCCTGGAATCCCGAAGGCCTGGTGCCGACCGCTGTGAGAGCCCTGAAGGAGGCGATTCCCGATCTGTGCGTGATCACCGATGTCGCGCTCGATCCTTATAATTCCGAAGGCCACGACGGCTTGGTGGAGAAGCAGTCCGATGGCTCGCTCAAGATCCTCAACGACCCGACCGTGCTGGCGCTGTGCGAGCAAGCGCTCTGCCACGCCGAGGCCGGTGCTGATATCGTTTCACCAAGCGACATGATGGACGGCCGGGTCGCGGCGATCCGCGGAGAGCTCGATGATGCGGGCTATCAGGATGTCTCGATTCTGAGCTACTCCGCCAAGTATGCCTCGGCCTACTACGGACCCTTTCGCGGCGCGCTCGATTCCGCGCCGAAGGCGGGCGACAAGAAGACCTATCAGATGGACCCGGCGAATGCCCGTGAGGCGATCCGCGAAGTGGGTCTGGACGAAGGGGAGGGGGCCGACATGGTGATGGTGAAACCCGCCGGACCATATCTCGACATCATCGCGCGGGTTCGAGAAAGTACGACGATCCCCGTAGCAGCCTACCAGGTCAGCGGCGAGTATCTGATGATTGAGTCGGCCGCAGCTTCAGGCTGGATCGATGGCAAAGCCGTGGCCCTGGAGTCCCTGATGGGCATCAAACGGGCGGGTGCCGATTTGATTCTCACCTACTATGCCAAGCGGGTGGCCGGGTGGCTGGCCGAGTAGAAAGGCCCGACTACTCCACGTTCTGGACCTGTTCGCGGATCTTCTCGAGTTCGGTTTTGGCGGCAACCACGTTTTGCGCGATCTCCGCGTCGGAGGCTTTTGAGCCGATGGTGTTGAACTCCCGATGGATCTCCTGACAGAGGAAATCCAGTGAGCGTCCGGCAGGGTCACTGCTGGTGAGATACTCGCGAAAGCGCCGGAAGTGGGAGTCGAGGCGGGTGGTTTCCTCGGAGATGTCGCAGCGGTCGGCAAAGAGTCCGATCTCACGGACGACCCGCTCGTCGTTCAGATCGAGTTCAAGGCCGGCATCGCGCAGGCGTTTGAAGAGCACCTCGCGGTAATGTTCGGGGCGTTTTGGGGCGAGTTCGGCGATCAGGGTCTTGTGTTGCTCGAGGGTTTCAAGACGGGACCTGAGATCTTCGGCAAGATCGCTGCCTTCAGCGGCGCGGGTCTCTAGGACCTGGATGAGAGCCGCTTCGAGGGCGGGTTCAATGGCGAGCCAGGCAGCCTCCGGGTCGATGCCGCTCTCGTTGAAGCTGATGACACCAGGAGTTCTGAGAAAGTCGCTGGCGTTGGGCTGGATGCTGCGTCCGATTCGCTGCGAAATCCTGGTGAAGGCGACTTCAATGGCCTCTGCCATCAGTTCATCGACATCGAGGGCTGGAGCTGAACTGCTGGCCTGGTCGAGTTGGATCGAAACCTGAATCCGCCCGCGGGAGACTTTCTCAAGCACGGCTTTTCGGATCCGACCTTCGATCGTGGCAAGGTCGCGGCCTGTCTGGACCACGACTTCGGCTTGCTTGCGATTGACGCAGGCGATTTCGACGGTGGCGGTGCCGATTTCAGCGGTGGCGGAACCCCGCCCGAAGCCTGTCATGGAATGCATGGGCGCATTGAAGGCCACGGTGGTCGAATGAACCAACCGGAAAGTTCAGGGGAGAGCGTTTCTCAGTCGTTCTTGCGATGCTCGTCCGGGTCTTCGTAATCATCCCAAGGCTTGTGATCATCCGAGAAGTCCTCTTCCTCACCTTCCTCGGTGGCATGAGGATCCAGTTCTTCGTGGCCTTGATTGTCATGCTCAGGATCGGAAGGGTCGTGGTCTTCGTCATCCCGATCATGGTCGTGATCAGGGTTCTGCTCCTCATATTCGAGCAGGCGGGCCAGGCGTTCCTTCTCTTCGGCTTCTTGTTCGCGACGCTTCTTCTTCTCGTCGAAGTAGGCCAGCCAGATGCAGGTTTCGTAGAGAATGTACATCGGCACAGCCATCAACGAGAGCGTGAAGACGTCGGAGGTCGGGGTGATGATGGCGGCGAGGACGACGATGGCCAGGACCGCGTAGGAGCGGGTCCGGCTCATCATTTCGTAGGTGAGCAGGCCGAGCTTGACGAAGACCATGACCACCACCGGAAGCTCGAAGGAGAGACCGAAGAGCAAGGTGAACTGGGTCGCGAAGCTGATGTACCAACCGATGCGCCAATCGCTTGCAATGCCGAGGCTTTCATCCCACCCGGCGAAGAAAATGAGTGCTCGGGGAAGCACCACGAAGTAGGCGAAGAGGACCCCGGCAAGGAAGAGGCCGAAGCCGATCGCCATGGCGGGCCAGAGGGTGCTCCTTTCTTCGTCGTGAAGACCGGGAAGCACGAACTGAAGGACAAACAGGAGCAGCAGGGGGAAAGAGACGACGATGCCGGAGAAGAAGGCGAGCTTCATCGAAAGCATGAAGCCTTCGGTGGGTTGCAGGGTGGAAAGGTCGTTGATTGCCCGATCTCCGCCTCCATCGGGATCGGCATCTGTTAGGAGCAGGGCGTCGATGCGTTCTCGAAGTGCCTGGTTACCCGCCGTGGTGGTGTCGAGGAAAGCCGTCAGCTTCTCGCCCTCGAGTTTCTTGGCGGCGCGGACGAGGCGCACGCATTCGACGTCGAATTTCTCGTCCTCGGGAATTTGTTTGAGGAAGGCTTCGCGCTCAGTGTCGCTGAGGGCAAGGGCGGCGCGTTCCAACTCCTTGGCGGATTCCCAGTCCGCGACCGGGATGTCGGCTGGGAGTTTTTCAGCGGCCTTGACGGCCCAGACGTTTTCGACGGGAGCACGGAGGATGTCCATCACCTGCCTTTGGAAGGCGAAGCAGGCGATCATCGAGATGACGAGGGTCAGCACGACCCGGGTAATCATGATCCGCAGGTCCTCGAGGTGTTCGAGGAAGGGTTTCTCCATGTCGGGATTCGCCTTATCCCTGAGCTGGAAGACCTTTTTGAGCAAATACATCGGGCGGGGGCGGATACTTGGCGGGAGAAGGAATCTTTCGCAAGTCCGGATCGTGGAGCATTGCGACTTCCGCTTGCTTCGGGGGCCTCGGAGGAGAATCGGGCGTCACAATCCCGGTATTTTGGGCAAATGGGGGTCGATGAGGCGAAATTTCAGGAAAAATGATCCAAGGGTTTCCCCTGAGCCGTGTCGTTAGATATGAACGCAATGATCCCCGCAATCCATGGAAACCGCCACCAGCCTGACCGACGCTCGGTCTGAGAAGGCCGGGGTGCTGACTTTTGGCCCGATGACTGAGGAGAAACCCACACTCCGGCAAATCTTCGAGGCCGAGGAAGCACCACTGCTGCGCTTTGCCTGCGGCATGCTGCGGCAGCGCGAGACGGCGGAGGATATGGTGCAGGAGGCCTTCCTGAGGCTGCATGGCCATTGGGATGAAGTGAACAATCCCCGCGCCTGGCTCTACCGGACGGTGCGAAATTTGGCGCTCAACCATTTGAGAGACCACAAACGTGAAACCCTGACGGATGAGCCCGCTGAGTGGGATGACGCCGGCGGCTCCGGGAATCCCCTGGAGAGGCTCGAGGCCGCCGGCGCCGTTCGACTCCTTCTTGCCGAGCTTAAGGAGGGGGACCGTCAACTGATCCATCTGAAATACCATCAGGATCTCAAATACGAACAGATCAGCAAGGAGACCGGGCTGTCGGTCGGGAATGTCGGCTACAAGCTGCACCACCTGTTGAAGGGGTTGGCGGACGGCTTGAGGCGGATGGGGATCGAGAGTGCGGAAGGCTGAAATTCAAATGCTCCATTTTCCAATTTTAAAACGAAACAGAGATGAAAGACGAACCACGGAAACCCCTTGAGGCACTCGGCGACGAGGTGCTGGAGGCACGCATCGTGGCCTGGGTGCTGGGTGAGGCTTCGGCGTTTGAAGCGGCTGAGTTGGAGGCGCGGTGCGCGAAGGAACCGGAGTGGAAGCTCTTCGCCGATCGGATGAGGGAGCTTCACCGTTTGATCGGAGAGGATGGGAAACCTGTGGCGGATGAAGATTGGAAATTGCCGGAAGCCAAGCGGCGGAAAGTGATCGATCTCTTGGGTGTTGAGCCGGCGGTTTCCGCCAGGAAGGCACGAAGCCCGATGAAGAAGCAGTTGATCGTGGCGATGGCTGCCTGCGTCTTGGCGACACTCATTGCCTTGCCTGTGTTTTATCCTCGTGGCGAATTCAAGTTGGAGAGCGCTTCGGTCGTGAGCTACATGAAGGAGAGCGCTCCTGCAGATTACGGTTTCTCCGCAAGGTCAGAAGCTCCCGCATCATTGGACGAGTCACGTCGTCCCTACCCATCGGCGGGAACGCCGGCACCCTCGGTCCTTGGCTTTTCCGACGAAAGCGTTGTGCTGGAGAGTAGGCAGTTGGCTGAAGGGGAGCAGAGGAATCGAACAAGGGATGCCTCCCTTGAAGTGGAGTCGTTGGCCCGCGGGAGCCAACTGGCGCAAAATGGAGAAGCAGGTCGACGCTTTCATCCGGCCACCATTTCTCAAGGAGCCAAGGCCTCGCCCGCGCCAATCGAGAGGCCTGCGGTGACAGAGAGCAAGCCCCAAGCTCCTGAAGCACTTGCCTACAGTTTTTACTCACCTGCTGACGACGAAGCTCTGGTGAATAAGGATGCAGAGAGCACAAATTCAACAAGGTTGAATGAGTCCGCTGGAGTCACTCTGACCGATGGGCTCGATAGGCCATCCCGATTTGGGATGCCCTTGGACTCCATTGCTAGTGAAACGTCTTCAGAAGTTTCGGAGGAGCTTGAGGACGCCGCAAGTCTTGGCGATCTCTCCGCTGGTCAGGCAATCGAGATTGAGAACCCTCTGATTCCGTCGCTGGGCTTTGCAAGTGACCTGCAGAACGATTATCGACTGGGTGGTGAGCTCCATCGCGTTGGTGAGAGAGAATTGGACTCCACTCCTCTGGATGCCTTTTTCAGCGGTGATGGACTCAATCAATCGGATGAATCATGGGGCAAAGACAGCTATGGCGATGATGTTAGAATGGCCGAGCAGAGCTTGGCAAAGGAAGATGAGACAATCAGGTCGAATTCGGCTTCCCTTGGCGAAGTCGACAAGGATCTGGGTGAGCTGAGGCGGGGTCTCTATGAGGCGGAAGGTGCTTATCAACTCGGCAAGTATGATCAGGCGAAAGAGCGGTATGAGAATGTCCTTCGAAGGGATCCCTCCAATCTTGCTGCGCGTCGAGGATTGGAGCGGGCAAGCGCTGCGGATTCGGACTACTACCGAGCTGGCTACGATCAGGCCCGGGCGGAGTTGCTGATGGAAGTCGACGAGGCCTGGGAGTTGGCGGTGCCACCGGATGCCTCGTCGTTTGAAAGCAAGAATGCACCGGGCATTGCTGGGGAGCTTGATGAATTGGATTCGCTGGCGGCGGCGGAGGGTCGACTGCGGGAGCTGCAAGAGAAGCAGGCGAGTGGTTCGAGCGGTAGAACTTCGGCGCATGGCAACGATCGCTGGGCTTTCGATGACGCCAAGTCAGAGTTTGAAACGGGGCAGCGACTGCTTGAGCAATTGAAAGTCAAATTGGTGGGCGAGGAAATGCAGCGGAGGATCTCGGAGAATCCGGTCATTGTGCATGCGGAGCCGGAGGGGAATGCGAAAAAGCCTGGGCTGTTTTCGTTTGATCGACGTTGGGAGGCGAAGACGGTGTTGCAAGTCAGGCCCAGTACGCCATCGATGGAAGTGTCTTCAGGCGTGGTCTCAAGAACCGACGGGGCACCAAGCCCATCCTTTTTCCCTACCGAGTTCGAAGTGGTGAAGGCCCGGGAAACACTCGATAAGGCGATTGATGAGATGAATCTAACCGCTCGCTGGGGAGTGAGCCGGGAAGAGGCGAGGAAGGCCTTGGGCGAGATGATCGATGTCGAGCAGATCAAGGGAACGGATCTGTTCGAGATTCGTGCGAAGGCGAAGGATGCGGGAGAAGCGGAGCTGATCGCTGAAAAGGTCAGCGAAGCCTATCAGAAAAGGCGGGCCGAGTTGGAAGGGGAGCGCACGACTCAGGCCCTCGCGGAATTGCGGGATGCGGTGAAGAAGCAGGAAGAGTCCGTCGAGGAGAAACGGAAATTGCTTACCGCACTGATCCGTAACCAGAGTCTGGTTTATCAAGGGATCGGCGAAGGAGGTCGGCAAGCAGGCTTCTCGGCGGAAGATTCGGCTGAGATGGCAGCATCGTCCTTTGCGGAACTCTCTGAGAACAAGATCCTCTTGGATAGTCAGATCGAAACTCTGCAGAAATTCGATGACGAGCAGTTGATGACCTATGCCGCCGGACTGGAGCTTCCGGAGAACGGCATCAAAGCGCTGCATCCCCGGTATTTGGAAGCCAAGCGCATGCTTGATACGCTGAAGCTTGAAGGTTTGGCGGGCGATCACCCGAAAGTTGAGCAGCAAGAAGCCATAGTCGAGAAGATGCGCCGCGATCTCGACTCAGGAGTGGTCGAGCTCCGCGAGACCCTGGTAGCCCAACGTGAGCTTGCGGTTCAGCAACTGTCGAAACTCACCGATCAGATGGCCGGTGGGGTGATTGATGCAAATCAACTGCCGGACATCGAAAAACGCCCGGAGATGAATCAAAACAAAGTGCTCGACGCGATGGCGGAGATCTCGGCTGCGGACGAACCATTTTCGACCTTCTCGCTGCATGTCAGTGATGCCTCGTTCAAGCTGGCGGCGGCGGCGATGGAGCGCGGTGAGGTGCCGGCGGCAGAGAGTGTGAGGCCGGAGGAGTTCTACAATGCCTTCGACTATGGCGATCCGGCACCGACGGCGGATGAGCCGGTGGCATGTGCGATTGAGCAGTGCGCGCACCCGGTGTTTCCGCAGCGGAATCTCCTGCGTATCGCCGTGAGAACGGGCGCGGAAGGGCGGGCGGAGTCGACACCGCTGAACCTGACCCTGTTGCTCGACAACTCCGGTTCGATGGAGCGTGAGGATCGTGCCAATGGGGTCAGTCAGGCGGTGGCCGGTTTGGCTTCCCTGCTCAAGGAGGGCGATACCGTGACGGTGGCTGGCTTTTCGCGTCAGCCGCGTCTGCTGGGGGATCGGATCGATGGCAAGGATGCGGCGACCTTGAACGGTCTTGTTGATCAGACCCCGGCAGAAGGTGGCACCAATCTGGAGGAGGCTCTTATTCTGGGTGGTGACCTTGCCAAGCGGCAGTATCAGGAGGGCGCGCAGAACCGGGTGGTGTTGTTTACCGATGGTGCGGCGAATCTTGGTGATGCCGATCCGGAAACGCTGAACCAGAAGATCGAGCTGTTGAGAAACGAAGGGATTGCCTTCGATGCGGCCGGCTTCGGAGCCGATGGCCTGAATGACCGTTTGTTAGAGCGTCTGACCCGCAATGGCAACGGTCGCTATCACATCGTCAATGATGCGGAAGATGCCGACGAGGGCTTTGCCAACAAGTTGGCGGGAGCTTTCCGACCGGCGGCGGAGAACGTCAAGGTGCAGGTGGTTTTTAATCCAGCGCGGGTGGGAAACTACAAGCTGATCGGCTTCGATGAGCACCGCTTGAAGAAGGAGGATTTCCGGGACGATGCTGTGGATGCCGCGGAGATGGCTGCGGAAGAAGCGGGCGTGGCGTTGTATCAGTTCGAGGTGCTGCCGGATGGACAGGGTGAGGTCGGTGAAGTCAGCGTGAGGTTTCGCGATACATCGACGGGCGAGATGGTCGAGCGGAGCTGGTCAATTCCCTATGATCCCCAGGCGCCTTCTTTTGATCGGGCGAAGCCGGGGCTGCAATTGGCCGGGATCGCGGCGCTGGTCGCAGAGAAGCTGCGCGGGGCTCCCTTGTCCGAAGCGGTCGACTATTCGGAACTGCGACCGGTGATGGGCCGGGTGAAGGCGGAATATGCCGGCAACGAGCGGGTGGCGCAGCTCGAACGGATGATGCGGCGCTAATTACACAAGATTTACAATGAGCTTCGCGAGCGGCGGCGTTCACTTAGAGAGAACCACCCTTGAAAGAATATCCGAATGAATGCATTGAAACCGAAAGAAGGACACCCGCGCACTTTTGTTAGAATCATGGGGGCCATGGTCGCCCTGGCTTTGACCGCCGTGTCGAGTGCCCAGGATGTGGGTGAGGGGGTGGCGGTGCTCCCTGTCGGGAAAGTGCGGCAGGCGGTGCCGCTGTTCTACTCGGTGGAGGCGGTGACGGATGCGAAGGCAGCGGGTCGTCGGATTTCCGGTGAAATGGAGCTCAAGGTGCGGGTGCTCCAGGGTCGTGCGACGACTCTAACGATTGGCTTGGAGGGAGATGGCGAAGTGACTGATGTGAGCGGCTCCGATTTGTCCTCATGGTCGGTGCGCAAGGAGTCCGATGGTTCGCGTTTTCTCGACCTGATGCCGAAGATTCCCAAAGCAGATCCGCCGCTCTTTCTTGAAGGTGGGCTGCTGAATTTGCCGAACGTGATGCCGATGCCGTCGCGACTTCCGAAAGTCGACGGTCCCAGGGAGTTCGTGTTCAAGGTCGTCTTCTCCCATGAGTTTGAGAATGGAGAGGCGTTTGGCCTGCTGCTGCCCGGGCCAGGGAAAGCCGTGGGTTTTTCCTCGAAAGTGCATCTCACAGAAGCAGAGGGTTTCCGGGTCAAGCTGCTCGCCTTGTCGGGTCTCAGCCGGATCGACTCCGACTCAAAGCGCTTTGAAGGAAGTCTCTCGGGTCGTCTGCGTCTCAAGGTGATTCCCGAGGGGGGGGAGTTGCCGGACATGGAACTGATCGATCCGGTGCTGGTTGGGAAGGTGAGTCGTGACGGCGAGAGCGTTTCGTTCGTCCTGCGTGCTCGAGTTCAAATCAATCGTGAGGATGCCTCCGTGGTGCTTTTTCGAGGGGTGGCTCTGAGCGGGACCACGTCTGGCGACGGGTGGTATGTGCGCTTGGCGAAGAAGGGAGAGGCATGGGTTCACGAACTTGTTGCTACGGAAACGGGCGGAACCCGCTTGCTGGAGCTTCCTTTTGAGGTCGCGACGACGCGCGATGGGGACTGGCGGAAGATCGACTTCAATTTTGGAGCCGGAGTGGTGGTGCCGGTGACCCTCGAAGGTCTGGGCGAAGGCGTTTCCTTCGCGAAATCCGAGGCAGTCGTACCTCAACGAATAAGCGGTGCCTGGGAAGGGTATCTTAATGCTGGAGGTCAGGCGCAAATGGCATGGAAGGAGGGATCAGCGAAGAGCGATGGTGCCTTGTACTTCTCGTCGTCCGAGCTTTCGGAAGTACGAGTGGGGGCCGGCTTGGTCAGACAGGTTTCTGAAATTCGTTTTCAGGTGCTGCAGGGCAAGATCGATTCGATTCGGATGAGGATCGAAGGCGCCGGTGAAGTGCTGGCGGTGTCCGGTGAGCAGGTGCTCGGTTGGAATCCGGTCGAGGAGGATGGGGAGCGGTTCTTGGCGATTGAATTAAGTCGGCCGATTGAGGGAAGCGGAAGTCTAACGATTCAAGCACAGGCACCTCTTGGAGCATTTCCGGTGAAAGCGACGCCGATGAGGTTCGTTCCCGAAGGAGCGCTGCGTCACAGCGGATACGTCAGGATTGCCAACGAGGGAGCCGTGCGTTTGGAGATCATCGGCGCGAAAGGCATGATGCAATTGTCGCCGGAGCAGTTTCCGGGTGGCGAGGCGTCCGGGCAAATGCGCCAGGTCTTCGTCTACCGGTTTCCATCCGCCAGCTACGATTATTCGGTGGCCGCCGATCAGGTTTTGCCGGAAGTGAGCGTCTCGGAAGTAACGATTCATGAGATGGGTGAGACGGACCGGAGGATTCTCAGCGATCTTGAACTGGATATCCGTGAGGCCCCGCTGCGGGAATGGTTGGTTGGGATTCCCGAAGATTTTGCGGTCGCCGAGGTCGGCGGAGCGAGCGTCGCCGACTACAGCGTGGCAGGGGAAGCGAAGGGTGGCCTGCGGGAATTGAAGATTCTTTTCAATGCCGCCGTGGCGGGTCGGCAGTTGGTGACCTTGCGTCTTGAGAAAAACCAGGGAGCGGAAACCGGTGACTGGACTTTGCCGGTGCTGGAGCACCCCGATGCGAAGTCATCCCGCGGATTCATCGGCGTCGCTTCGGCACCGGGATATCGGATTCTAACAGAAGCAACAGGGGGGCTTGCCGAGACTCCGGTTGACTACTTTCCGAAGAAGATCGAAGGGCTGCAGCAGGGCTTCCGGATCCGCGAGGAAAAGTGGTCGGCGGCGATGAAGGTCGAGGCTCTTGGACAGAGCGTGCAGGCCGATGTCTTTCATCTGTATTCGCTCAAGGAAGGGGTGGCGTACGGGAGTGTGGTGGTGAATTACTTCGTGGTCGGGGCTCCTGCCGGCGAGTGGCGTCTGCGTGTGCCGGAGGGCATTGGCAATATTGACGTCACTGGTGAGAGTGTGGGACGCGACTGGCGGCGTGAAGACGGGGTGCTGATCGTGCCTCTGGTTCGGCCGGCTCTTGGAGCTTCGACCATTTTGGTGACTTTCGAGCAGCCGATGAGTGCTCGCGGTGGGGAGATTCGGCCGGGAGAGGTGCGTCCTCTCGATGTGCAGTCGGAGCGTGGATACATCCAGGTGACGAGTCCGCTGCAGGTTGATTCCTCGATTGCTGAAAGCGACGGATCGGTGCTACGGATCGATGCCTCGGAGCTGCCGGCCGAGTATCGATTGCTTTCCAGTGCCCCGACACTTGAGGCCTGGCAATACACGGCGGCTGATCCTGAGATCACGATGAACGTGAGCTGGTTCGAGATCGATGAACCGGTCGGTGAGGTGATTGATTTTTCGTCCTTGAAGACGCATGTCTCACGCGATGGACAGGTGGCGACGACCGCACGAATGTTCGCCCGGTCCAAGGGAGCGACCACCTTGGAAGTGAGGCTTCCGGAAGGTGCAAGGTTGTGGGAGACGATGGTTTTGGGTGAGCGTGTCAATGCCCGTCGCGACGGCGAGAAGACCCTGATCCCGCTGCCTGCACAGGTGGATCCGAACGAACCGATCGAGGTGATTCTGCGGTATGGCGAGGAAAAGATCGGGGAGTCGGTAAGCCTGCTTGCTCCCGAAGTCGGGACGGCGGTCGCGGTGACGAACTGGACTCTAACAGGCGACGAGGACCGGCGATTGGTTCCGAAGGGAGGCACCGCGGAGCTGGTTCGTCCGGTAATGACGGAAACAGGCTTCGAATGGATTGCCAGCCGCGGGAGGCTTGGTGCGTCGATGGTGCTTTTCCTGGCAGCGCTCGGTTTTGTGCTGAGGAAGTTCAAGTCGATTGGAGTTCTCGGTCTCGTTGCCATGGGGGGCGCCGTATTGTGGTCGTTCCTGCTTGCCAACGAAGCCATGGACCAGCGCCGGACCAGTCTTGCGACGCTTGAATACACGGCTCCAGCGGTCCTCGTTGGCGATCAATTGGTGGTGGAGGTGGCGAATATCGAGGCATGGAAGTCGATGGTGAGTGGATTTGGTGTCTTTCTGATGCTGGCGGGAGTCGGCTTCCTTGTTTGGGCCTTGTTGCGTGCCGTGGGGCGCGACAAGCATGTGCTGACCTGCATTGGTGGCGGTGTCTGCCTGATCGCCTGGGGTTTGCTGGCGCAGCGTGGAGGTGCGGTGCTGTTTTTCGGAGTCTTCGGGCTGATGCTGTTGATTGGTGCGGTGGTTCCGTGGCTGATGGGCTACTTGAAGGGTGATGGAAGAACACCGGCGGTGGCGGCTTCCCTGATGTTGCTGGCTTTGCTGGTGCCGCGAGCGGATGGAGCTGTTCCCGCTGGTTCGAGTCCGGCGGAGTCGATCAAGCAAAGCTGGGTCCTCGATGAAAGTCGGCTGGAGGCTGAGTTGTTGATTCGGGTGCGGGCAGAAGAAGCAGGCGAGCGTTTTCATCTGTTAGGCGATGAGGCGGTACTGACTGGATTTGAAGGGGCTGGCCTTAGAGCAATGAAGGATGAGGGAGGCTACTTCGTTGTTGCTGACGCGCCGGGGGTGTTCACTGGGCGTGGTGAGTTCGAGATGGCGGTGGGAGATCCGCGCAAGGGTTGGCGGGTTCCGACGGGAGCTGCGGCGGCGAATGAGATCCGCGTGTCGATGACGGAACCGGGCTGGACCTTCGAGGCGACCCAGGCGGCGCGAGTGACCCAGATCGAGCCTGCTGAAGGTCGTGAAAGTGGAGCACTTATCGTGCTTGGTGTTGGGGGAGAGTCGCGCATTTCGATTCGTCCGATGCAACGTGATGCGAGCGACGAGGAGGTGCAATTTTACACCGAGGTGTCCGACCTATTCGTGCCCGGTCCGGGAGTGGTGAATGGGTGGCATCGAATCGCGGTGAGGCCCGCACGTGGCGTGGTCCGTGAGCTGGTGATCAAGGTGCCGGCGGATTTCACGGTTGGAGAGGTGGTCGACGGTCCGGTGGGTCGTTGGAGATTCAATCCCGAGTCGCGTGAGCTGACGGTTCCGATTGAGCCGGCTCAGGAGAAGCCGTTTGCCTTCAGTGTGGCAACGCAACGGGCGACTGAGGGTTTGCCGGTCGATCTAACATTGAACCCGATGCGGGTCGCCGGGAGCGAGGGTGCCGTCGGCATGCTCGGTCTTGCCTTTGGTGGTGAAGCTCAGGCGGAAGGGATCACCACCGAAGGCATGGGGGCGATCAATCTCGACGATTTCGATGGCCGACTGCTTCCACGAAACGCGGAGTCCGAGCCGGTGGCGATCCTTCAGAAGGCCTATCGCTATGGAGTCGATGAGGCGTTTGTGAGCTTGAAGGTGACCTCGGTCGCACCGGAGATTCGCGCGGACTTGAAGCAGACGCTTTCCTTGGGTGCCGATCGCATGGTGCTGGCAGCGGATCTTGTCACAACCATTACGCGGGCGGGCGTTTTCAAGCTGCTGCTTGAGATTCCCGAGGGCCTCGAGGTCGAGTCGGTGAGCGGTGCGTCGTTGAGCCACTGGACGGAAATCGCCGAAGCCGGGAAGCGTGTTATCTCGCTCAATCTCAAGGGTCGGACCCTGGGAGAGCAGAGTTTCTCAATTTCTCTAACAGCGCCTTCTCCCGGAAGCCTTGAGTCCTGGGATGTGCCCCGCTTGGTGCTGCGCGAGGCCACCCGTCAGCGTGGGACGCTGACCGTTGTTCCCGAGCGGGGACTGCAGGTCCGGGCGGTTTCCCGGTCGAATGTTTCGCAGCTTGATCCACGCGAAGCTGGAGTTCCGCGGCCGGGTGCGCTGGCATTCCGACTTCTCCAGTCGGACTGGGCCTTGTCGCTCGCCGTCAAGGAACTCGACTCATGGGTAACGGCGCAGGCCTTGCAGGAAGTGACGCTGCGTGAAGGCCAGGTGCTCACTCGGGCACGGGTCGTTTACCGGATCGAGAATGCTGCTCGCAAAGTGCTGCGTGTTCGGCTTCCGGGGCTTGATGAAAGTGCCGCGGCTACCGTGCGTGCCACGGGGCCGGCTGTTGGCGACTTTGTCCCGGTGGAGGGCGATGAGGGTCTTTGGGAGATTCGATTCCAGCGCGGTGTCGCAGGAGAGACGGCGGTGGACATCGAGTTCCAACGTCAGAGCAAGGGTGATGAGACGAGCATCATGCCCTTGGAGTTGATCGACATCCGGCAGTCGTCGTACTTTGTTTCCGTCAAGACCGGTGGTCGTCTCAATGCGAGCGTCAGCAAGACGCCGCGCGGCTGGCAGAAGACCGATTGGAACGGCGTGCCATCTGCCTTGCGAGGTGAACGGCGTGGCGATCTTGCGGATTTTCTCTATCGAGTGGCGGAAGTGGAAGGCCCGCTGGTGGTGACAGTGGCGCGTCACGAGCTTGCCGAGTCCGAGCGCTTGCGCGTCAAGAAGGGCGTCTTGCGAACTTTGATTTCCACTGAGGGGAGTTCGATCACTTCGGTGGAATTGTACATTGATGCGAGCGCCAAGGTGACCTTGAACCTGGCGCTGCCCGAAGGCGTGACGCCCTTCAATCTGGCGGTGAATGGAGAGGGCGTGCCCTTGGTGCGCAGCGGGAGCGAGTGGCTTTTTTACGTTACCCCGGCACCGGTGGCGAGCGAACCGGCATTGGTTGAGTTCTCGTATTCGCATGAGTCGGCGAAGCGCGGATTGCTGAGTGGTCCACGACTCGGCGTACCGCTTGAGAATTTGATCTGGGATGTTTTCGTGCCGGAAGGATGGCTGCTTGCCGGAAGTCGCGGTGACTTTCAGTTGGTGAAGCAGGAGGAAACCGGTGCCTTGAGTCTAGAGGGCTATCTGGCGATGGTTGATGCGCGGCGTGCCCGCGGTAAGGCCGAGGCAGTGGCGGAGCTTGATCAGGGTTACGCTTGGTTGCGTGCCGGGGAACAGGGCAAGGCGGGTCAGGTGCTGGGCAAGGCGGCGCGCAATGGCTTTCTCGATGAGGCTTCTAACGAGGATGCGCGGGTGCAGTTCCGGAATCTGAAGATGCAGCAGGCGGTCCTTGGGTTGAATACGCGGCGGCAGCGCAACTACCTCGACAATCGTTTTAGTGGGAATCAAATCGAGAACGCCCAGTTGGAGCAGGCTGCTGAGGAGAATCCGATTCTTCAGGGTCTGTCGAATTTTGATCCGAAGCAGTTCGATCGTTTGATGGTCGGAAACTCGGCGGAGGTGACGAGTTCCTTGAAAACGATAGCCCAGCGAATCGTGGAGCAGCAGATGGAAGTCGAAGCGGCGCCGGGATCGCTGAAAGTCGAGCTGCCGGGGCAGGGACGGATGCTGCGTTTTTCGCGTAGCCTGCAGGTGACGACGAACGAGCCGATGGAATTGCAGCTGCGTTTGAAGCGCGAGCGTCCGAGGGGATGGATGTTTGGTGGGCTGGTTGCGGCGTTGGCGGCCGGGGTGCTGGTGACGGGTGTGAATATGACTCGGAAGGTAAAGTGAGTCGGGAGGGTGGGAAGCAGGTCTCCGGGGTGAAGCATCGCGACGCGATGCGGAATTCCTGGAGGCACTGGTCCGTGGGTTGGAAACCCACGGCTAACATCAGGCGTCCCGATGGGACAAAAGGCACTTTGGGCTATGCTGCTTTGGGCACTAAGTGCTTGCCTTCCACCGCTCTATCTCGCGCTTCACGTTCTCGATGCTGGGTGCGCCGGGATTGGTGCGGGCGGCGAGGGCGGTTTGGAGATTGAAGACGCTTTGGGCGTCGGGCGTGTAGGCGGAGTCGATCGTGCTGAGATCGAGCTGATCGAGTGGGGTGCCGCTGCTGACGGACTCGGCGACGGCTTTGCCGACGAGTTCGTGGGCATGACGGAAGGGGATGCCTTGCTTGACCAGCCAGTCGGCGAGATCGGTGGCTAGCAGAAGCGGGTCGCTGGCAGCGGCGAGGCAATTTTCTTCACGGAACTCCATCGCCAGGATCATCTCGGTGTTGACGGCGAGGGTCAGGCCGAGGGTGTCGATGGAATCAAAGAGCGGCTCCTTGTCTTCCTGCAGATCGCGGTTGTAGGTCAAGGGGAGTCCCTTGATGGCGGTTAGGATGGCGACGAGGTTGCCGAGCAGGCGGCCGGTTTTTCCACGGGTGATCTCGCAGACGTCCGGGTTCTTCTTTTGCGGCATCAGCGATGACCCGGTGGTGTGGGCATCGGAGAGGTTGAGGAAACCGAATTCGGCGGAGGTCCAGAGGATGAGGTCTTCGGACAGGCGTGAGAGGTGGACGCCGCAAAGGGAGATCGCGAACAGCAACTCGGCGATGTAGTCGCGATCGGCGACGGCATCCATGGAGTTGGTGCTGACCTCGTCGAAGCCGAGTTCGGCTGCGATGGCGTGGCGGTCGAGGTTGATGGTCGACCCGGCGAGCGCGCCTGATCCGAGCGGCGAGACATTGAGGCGTTTGCGGCAGTCCGCGAGGCGGCCTTTGTCGCGTTCCAGCATTTCGACGTAGGCGAGAAGGTGATGGCCGACGGTGACGGGTTGTCCGCGCTGGAGGTGGGTGTAGGCGGGTAGGACGGTGGCGGCGTATTTCTCGGCCCGGTCGAGCAGGGCTTTTTGGAGATGGGAGATGGCTGATGCGAGATGGTCGATCTCGGCGCGGCAATAGAGGCGGGTATCGGTAGCGACCTGATCGTTTCGTGAACGCGCGGTGTGGAGCTTGGCACCGGGCGCGCCGATGCGCTTGGTGAGCTCCGCCTCGATGTTCATGTGGATGTCTTCGAGTGAGGTCTTGAACTCGAACTTGTTGGCATCGATGTCTGCTTCGATCTCCCGCAGGCCCTTTTCAATCGCGGTGAACTCTTCCTCTGTTAGAAGATCCTTCTGCACCTGCGCGCGGGCATGGGCGATCGAGCCGGCGATGTCATGCTTGTACAAACGCCAGTCGTAGGAGATGGATTCTCCGAATTGCTGGACGAGTTCAGCAGTTTCCTTGGCGAAGCGGCCTTTCCACATGTTGGTCTGATACTTTGGGATTGATGTTAGGTTTCTTCATCGGGGGGGCTGGCGGTACCAGATCGTGATGAAAACGGCGTTTGCTCCCGAGCTGTCGTGCGATCCGTTGGTGATGCTCAGGATCTCGATACCGGGATGGCGGTTGAGCCAAACCGCGGCTTTTTGGTGGGCGTCCTGAATGCGTTCGACAAGAACTTTCGTGCCATCAAGCCGGATGCCGCCCTTGGCCTGACCGTAGAAAACTTCAAAGCTGACGTCGCTGGAAGTTGGCAGTGGTGGGGGAATCATTGGCGTGGCTATCGCTTTCTGGCGGGGAGTCGTTTCGAATTGATCCGCGCCTGAATCAGGTTCGGGCATGAGCCCTTGGTACGCAGTTGTTCGCAGCAGGCTTCGATCTTGATCGATTGGCGGACCGGGCGGAAACCGAGGCGGCGACTCATGCAGTCGTTGAGAAGTTCGAGGTGGGAGTCTTCGAATTCGACGACTTTCCCACAATCGATGCAGACGAGGTGGTTGTGGCTGGGACGGTCGTTGAAGTTGGGATCGTAGGTGGTTTGGTCGCCCCCGAGGTCGATTTCATGGAGAAGTCCGGCTTCGACCAGCAGGGAGATGGTCCGGTAGACCGTGGCGCGCGAGGCATCGACGTTCTTTTTCCGGACCCGCTCGAAGAGTTCTTCGGAGGTGAAGTGCTCATCGGAGGCGAAGGCAAGCCGGACGATGGCATCGCGCTGAGGCGTGCGGCGCAGCCCCTTTTGGCGAATGAAGGTGTCGAGCTTGGTGAGGACCGGATCGTCCATGGGTCAACGCTAGGGGGCGTGTGCCCGCTCGGGAAGCTTTTCCCCGCTTCTATTTCAGTCTTGGGAGCTTTCCGGATTGGCAAGGCGGGTGGGCTTGCTTGAATGCCGGGAGATGACTTTTTGGAGATACCTGCCGCTTGTGGTGCTTGGGCTTGTTGCTGGTTGCGGCTCACCGGAGGCGCTGGAGGTAAAGCCGTTTCATATCCGGGAAGTGAGTCTGGGAAATGAGGGAGAGCCGCTAATCGACGCTGAAGAGAGGCGCCGCATGCATGGGGCGGTGGGCGTGCGTGAGCAGGAGCAGCGACTGGGACACTACTACAGCATTCAGTGGCGCGATGACTCGGTTGGCCAGCCGGTGCGGGTGAAGTTCGAGTATCAGCAGGCGTCGACGGCGAGCAAGGTGCTCGTGAAGGTCCAGGATTTCGATGGTGAGAGCCGGGAAGGGAAGGCGGAGTTCTCGATCATTGGCGACGACTATCTCAAGGGTGGGCGAGTGCTTTCCTGGAAATGCACGCTGCTGCGTGGCGGTCAGGAGGTGGCGAGCCGCCATTCCTACCTCTGGGAGTGACGATTTCGTTGGATGCGCGGTTGACCGAGGGGCGTTTGGGGTCCTAAGTAGAGCGAGACGGTTGTTCGCCGTTACAAAGCACCCCGTGAGTCTGGAAAACGCCATTTCGTTCGGCACCTTCGACGAGTTCACCTGGATCCGTTGTGAGGGAAAAGGTTCATTCCTTCAGAGCCCTGCATTGAAGGAGCGTGCGGAAAAGAGTCGGGAAAAGGGTGAAACCCATTTCGTGATTGATCTTGAGGCCTGCACTGGCATGGACTCCACCTTCATGGGGTTTCTTGCCGGGCTCGCCAGCCGCGTTTCCAAAGACAAGGGACGGGTGATGATCGCCTCTCCCGGGGACAAGAATCGGCGTTCTCTCGAGGATTTGGGCTTGGACTGCCTGCTGGATATCGCTCCTTCCGACGCCTCCTGGGTTGGCAAGGAATCGGAAATCCGGAAGAAACTTAAGCCGTTTCGCCAAAACCGTCTCCCAGATACCAAGGATCGGGCACAGCACGTGCTGGATTCCCATCGCACTCTGGCATTGACCAGCGAGGAGAACGCAAAACGCTTTGCGACGGTCCTTCAGGTCTTGGAGAACGAGAAGTCCGAAAAGGGCTCGTGATCGGCCAGGGCAGCTAGATGAACCCATGGATCGGCTGATTCCCTACATTTTGCTTCTCGTCGCGGTGATCGGGCTGGGGATTACCATCCGCGTGTTCAACCGTCGGCTCAAGAGGACGAACGACGAATTGGTCGCCGTGGAAGGCGAGGAAGAACGCATGTTCAACTACCTTCACGACCTCGGTCTCGCGATTGGCGAGGACACCACGCAGGCGGGGCTTTCAAAGATGATCGTCGATGGCGTCAATGATGTGGTTTCGGCGCGTGGCGGTGCCTTGTATTTACTGGATGAAGCCGGTGAGAAGCTCCATCCTAAGTATCTTTCTCAGGACTGCCCGGCATTGGTGGGAGTTCCGAAGAAGGTGCGCAAGAAGGCCGAGTTGGACCCACGGGCGACGGAGAGCTTTTTGAGACTCTATCAGGCTCCCGCGGAGGGAGGGCTACTGGGAGAGGCCTTGGGAGCTAGTGGGGCGACTCGGGTTGCGGACCTTCGCTACCACGAGACCTTCCGTGAGGAGTCGGGCGATGGTTCGGGCGAGCGAGTGGAGGCGATGCTTTCGCCTCTGCGACACGGGGGAAAAGACCTCGGGGTTCTGGTAGTGGCGCGCACCGGCGAGCAGCCTGAGTTTTCTGAGAATGACTTCACGGTGTTTCGCTCCGCCGCCGAGCAGTCGGCTTTTGCTCTCGGCAATGCGATGATCTACCGCGAAGCCCACGAGAAGCGTCAGTTTGAGAGCGAGTTGCGAAATGCCAGCGAAGTCCAACGGGTGCTCCTGCCACAAGGTGAGCCCATTGTGCCCGGCTACCGCGTTTCCGGCACCAACGTGCCGGCCCGTATTATCAGTGGCGACTACTACGATCACCTCGATCTTGGTGAGGGGCGCCACGGGGTGGTGATCGCAGACGTTTCCGGAAAGGGAGTCGGCGCCGGTCTTCTGATGGCGATGTGCCGGAGCGTGCTCCGATCCCAGGCATGGGGAAAGTCCGATCCGGCAGAGGTGCTCGACGGCGTGAATCGGCAACTTTTCCCGGACATTCGTGAGGACATGTTCATCAGTCTTTTCTACGGCGTGATCGATGGTGACGGTGGCCTGATCCGCCTCGCCCGTGCCGGCCATGATGCGGCGCTGCTTTTCCGCGCGGCGGACGGCTCGATCGAGGAGATCAAGCCTCCCGGCCTGGCGCTGGGGATTGACGATGGGGACGTTTTTGCGCGGGTGACCAAGGTCATGGAGCTCCAGCTGAACTCGGGCGATCTGCTCCTTTTCTACACCGATGGGGTGAAGGAGGCGACGGATGCCGCGGGCGAGGAGTTCGGGATGGAGCGGCTTCGCCGGACGTTTTTGAAAAGCGCGACGCTTGGAGCCGAGGCCGCAGTGGACGCGGTCCAGAGGGATCTTGCCGAATTCTCGGGCGAGTCGCGGCAGATGGACGACATCACCTTACTGGCTCTGGAGAAGCGTTAAGCGCTTTGCAAGGGGTTGACGGAGGCGGCGGAGCGTGACAGGTAGCAGCCATGAATTCGCACGATCCGGAAGCGCGTCCGGCCGATGAAGAGGAAGTCGAGGCTTCCGAGCAGCTTGAGGCGGTAGAAGAAAGCGAGGAAACCGAGCCAAGTGGTGATGATTCTGCCGCCCTCGAAGCCGAAGTCCTGAAGTGGAAGGAACTGGCGATGCGGACCGCCGCTGATCAGGAAAACTACCGCAAGCGGGCGGCTCGTGAGCGGGAGGAAGCGGTGCGCTACGCCAACCAGTCGCTGCTGGAAGACCTGCTGCCGATTCTCGATAACTTCGAGATGGGGATGCAGGCCGCAGCTCAGGACAAGAGTTCGATGATTTACGTCGGTATGGACATGGTCCGGAAGCAGCTTGCGGAGTTCCTGAGCAACTGCGGGGCATCGGTGATCGAGTCTGAAGGGAAGCCCTTTGATCCCAACGTTCACGAGGCGGTTTCTCAGGAAGTTGCGGAAGGTGTGGAGGATGGCACGATCATTCGCGTGATGCGTCGGGGCTACATGCTGCGCGATCGCTTGCTTCGTCCGGCGACCGTCGTGGTTGCCCAGTCTGCGGATGAATCCGATACGGAGGAGAATTGATACAATGGGAGATCGCGACTTTTACGAGGTACTGGGTGTATCGAAGGATTCCAGTCAGGAGGAAATCAAGAAGGCCTACCGCAAGCTCGCGGTGAAATTTCACCCGGACAAGAATCCGGGAGATCATGAAGCCGAGGAAAAATTCAAGGAACTGGGCCAGGCTTACGAGGCACTGAGTGATCCTGACAAGCGTGCGGCTTACGATCGCTACGGGCATCAGGCCTTTGCCGGAGGCGGCGGTGGAGGAGCGGGCTACGGGGGCTTTGGAGGATTCCACGATCCGATGGACCTGTTTTCGCAGGTCTTCGGAGGGGCTTTCGGGGGCGGGTTTGAAGAGTTCTTTGGTGGCGGACGTCGTCAGAGATCGAACAAACAGCGCGGCAGTGATCTACGCTACGATTTGGAGATATCCCTCGAAGAAGCCGCGACTGGTGTCGAGAAGGAGCTCGAAATCGAGCACTACGTCGGCTGCAGTACTTGCTCCAACAGTGGTTCGAAAAGCAGTGGAGGATCCCGGCCTTGCACGACCTGTGGCGGCCGCGGCGTCGTCGCCCGGCAGGCGGGGATTTTCGTTCAACAAACCACCTGTCCCGAATGTCGGGGAGCAGGGGAAACGGTCGCGGATCCTTGCCCCAAGTGCGCGGGTGATGGTCGCGTCCAAAAACCAAGCCGGATCAAGATCCGCATTCCTGCCGGCGTCGAGAATGGCACGCGCTTGCGCTCGTCGGGGAATGGTGATGCCGG
This sequence comes from Haloferula sp., assembly GCF_049672945.1. NCBI lineage: Bacteria > Pseudomonadati > Verrucomicrobiota > Verrucomicrobiia > Verrucomicrobiales > Verrucomicrobiaceae > Haloferula > Haloferula sp. Next base: position 21,811 of record NZ_JBATWY010000197.1, read on the forward strand.
AGTTCGCGGAGGAGCGGCCGGGGATCTCTATGTATTTCTTGAGGTTGCCGAACATGACGTGTTTGAACGGGATGGCCCCGATCTGTTTTGTCGCATGCCGCTGCCATTCAGCACGGCAGCACTGGGCGGCGAATTGAAGGTGCCGACACTGGATGGGCAATCGTCGATCAAGATCCCTGCCGGCACTCAGGGCGGAACTCTGTTCCGTCTTCGTGAGCGAGGCATGCCGGTGCTATCAGGTCCCAGAAAGGGCGATCTTCACGTCGAAGTTCAGGTTGAAGTCCCGACCCGGCTCAACGGAACTCAGCAGGAAAAACTGCGGGAGTTCTCTGAATCGATCGGTGAACATAACTCACCGATGCAGGAGTCCTTCCTCGCGAAGGCCAAGCGTTTCTTCGGTTCCTGATACGCCCATGCCGCGATTCTATCTCGAACCTGCGGCATGGAACGGCGAGCCGGCGTTGGTCGCTGACGAGGCCAAGCATTGCTCAAGGGTTCTCCGCGCGAAGCCAGGCGACAGGATCACGGTCTTCGATGGAGAAGGTCGAAGCTCCGAAGCAGAGATCCTCGCTCTCACCAAGGGACGAGTGGACCTTCGCCTCGGTAAAGTCGAACTCGAAGCCGAGCCGAAGGTCCGAGTCGTGCTGGCACAGGCGGTGATCAAGGGCAAGGCGATGGACTGGCTGCTGCAGAAGGCGGTTGAGCTTGGCGTCGATGAAATCCAGCCCCTCGCCACCCGGCATGCCGTGGTCCAGCCGGGAGACGGCAAGGAAGATAAGTGGCAAAGGGCTGTCCTCGAAGCTTGCAAACAGTGCGGAAGGAGTCGGGTGCCTCGCGTTCTGCCAATCACCCTGATTGAGGATTTTTTTAGAAATACTCAAAGCCACCGGCGGATCATCGCTTCGCTGGGACCTGACGCTCAACCGCTGAGGGATCACCTGTCCAAGACGGCCGATCTGGAGAAAGTGATCTTTCTTGTCGGGCCAGAAGGAGACTTTTCTCAGGAAGAATCGCGTAAAGCCATTGATTCAGGCTGGTTGGAAGCCAACCTTGGAAGTCGAGTGCTCCGAAGTGAGACCGCCGCCGTCTTCTGTTTGGCGTCTGCCTCCTACGCGTTTTCGTAGGTGCCAACGATGATTAGCGTCTTGAGATAATTTAGTATTCCGGAACAATTCCGGTATCTTGAGAGGGGGTTTTCAAATTTTGGCGTTCGTTCTGACGTCGATGCCACTAGCGGCTTGGACACCGGTGTCGACCGGTCCCGCAGCCAGCTCGGGATTTTCCGTGGACACCTCAAGTCGCAACGATGTGGTGTCCTTTTGGCACGGAGCTTACATGCCATCCGAGCGCTATTGGGAGCGGATCAATTGGACTGGCAACTATGGATCGTCCGCAACTGGAGCCGAGGGGCAAATTTCGTCGGAGTTCGTCACGGACGTCGAGCGAAGGATCAATTTCGTTCGTGCCCTCTGTGGAGTGCCGGCAAATATTTCGATGAACACGGGAGCGACGGTCGTGATTGAAGCGGGCGACCTATACAGCCCGGCGGCATCGACCACCAAAGCGGCAGCTGTGCAGAGGTCGGCACTGATGGCGGCACTTGGAACCACGAGTTCGGCGATCAGTCATGACCCGGCGAGTAGTTTGGCTGGATGGACGCCTGCGGCCTGGAACGGTCACAACAAGAGTGCGATCTCGAAGGGCTTCTATGGGCCTGGCGCGGTCGATGCCTACTTTCGCGAAGATGTCTTGGGCATCTCGAATTGGAATTACGAAGCGGGTCACCGTCGCTGGCTGCTTGCGGTTCCGGTCACTGATATGGCAACGGGGGATACGCCGGGGGAATTCAATTCTTCGACCCTGAAGATTGTCCAGCCGAGCAATCTGATTTATGTGAAACCGAAGTCGGAGGAGTTGTCATCTGCCGCACCCCGTTTTGTTAGTTATCCCGGATCCGGCTTTTTTCCGGTCGAACTGAACACCCCCTTTTGGTCGCTTTCACATGGCGGTGCTGACTTCAGCGCTGCGACGGTCACAATGACCGATGGCAGTGGGACGCCGGTTCCGACTCAGATCGTTTCAACGCGGACGGGCTTCGCCGAGAATGCGATCGTTTGGAGGGTGCCAGAGGAAGTCAGGGCTCTGAGTGCGCCAAGTGATCGCACCTATCACATCACCGTTTCGTCAATCGGTGGCGGTGTTTCCAGCAGCTACTCGTGGTCGGTAACACTGATGGATCCGAACCGATTGACGGATCCGCTCGACTTGGATGGGCCGTCAAGGCCACTGGCCACGGTCAATACTCCCTACAGCCTGCCAAGTGTTCCCGGATCTGATTCGATGGAAACGGGATTCTTTCTGCGTGAACCGGCAACCTGGATCGAAGCGGCTGAGGATGGGACGGATTCCATGGTGATTGACCGGACTAGCCCATCTTTTGAGCTCCGTGCCCGCGTTCTCCAGTCGGCTCCGGGCTACCCAGACAACTATTTTACCGAGGGCAGCAAGGCCTTCCGGCTTACGTTTGCCACGGCCTATGACCCGCGCTTGAATTCGATCAGCGACGAGTCTTTCGAAATTGATCGGGAGATTATTGCGGGTTCGGACGCGAGCGTGGAGTTCCAGTTTCGCCGTGGCTACATGTCCCCAACGACCGCACTTGCCTGCGAACGTTCGATGGATGGGGGTCTGACTTGGGCGACTCTTGGATCACCCATCACCGGAGTAGGAAATGGCCAGGCAGATAGCGCTTTCAGCCTTCGCTCAATACCGATTCCGTCATCTGAAGAGCCCTTCAGGATTCGCTTCCGACTTTATCGGACCAATACCGCTGCTGGTTTCTACGATGATGAACGCTACCCAAAATATGCGACAGGCGCTTTCATCGATGAATTCCGCCTTGAAGGCTGCGATTGGTTGAGACCGGCTGGAGTGGTCGAGAGCTCGGCGACGGAAAGCTTCGTCGACTTTGGTTCGTCGACCACATCGATACCCATCGTGACCGGTCAGGAGTGGCATTTGAGATCCAGGCCAGTGATGGCTGGCAGGCGGTTTCCCTGGGGGCCGGCAAAGATTGTCGAACCCGTCGGGCCGCTGGGCCTGAGCGGGACGCTTGAGCCGTCGGTCGCAGGAGAAACCTATCAATTCGTGCCGGATCCAAGCGCTGAGTATCATCTCTTTGAGGTGGCGAGATTCAGTCCAAACGATTGGACCGAGGGCGCCGAATCCGGGACGCTGAGCGACATTGGTGACGGGACCTCATCCGCCTATGACCTGATCAGTAACAGGGCGGGTTACCAATCGGGTGGTAACTCAAGTTTTCGCCTGGGAGTGCAACCGTCCGACGGAGAGGACTACTTCGTGATTGAACGCGAGGTTCTGGCAACATCGAACAGTCAGCTCGATTTCTGGATTCGACGGGGTTGGTCATCAAATCAGCAGCTTGATGTTGAAGTGTCCACCGATGGAGGAGAGGCATGGTCTTCGGTTCACAGTCAGCCAGGCAGGAATATCGGAGATAATTCGGGAACGACTGTTAGTGTGGATCTCTCCGGCTTCGCGGGGCGGTCGCTACGCTGTCGTTTCGTGCTTCGAGCAAGTGGTGCTGTGAGTTTCAATACCACCCGCTCTGGGATGTGGATCGACGATATTAGCATGACCGGTGTCAACGAGGTCGCTTCGGCGACCTCATCTCCAGTAAACCTGGGTGCCGATGCGGTGATCTTTAATGCCGCTACAGCCGGCGGGAGTCCTGTGGAAGGCGCTAGCTATCGTTTGCGCATGTTTCCTGTTTCCTCCGGAGTCATGGGCGAGCCAGGACCATCACTATTTGTGACACCTCTGGCCGCTGTGCCCACGGGCTATGAGCTCTGGGCCGCGGAGCAGAGCCCGCCGCTGATTGGCGGTTTTGAGGATCTTGAGGAAACGGGCCGAATTCCCAACGGGGTTCGATACGCCTTTGGTTTGACCGCTTCGAATCAGGACGCGGCCATCGATACGATGCAACTGAGCTCAGATTTGCTGATTCTCGAACGGCGACTCGAAGTTCTCAGCGAGGGCGTGATCTACGAAGCGGAAATATCGAGTGATCTGCGCAACTGGTCGAGCGATGGCGTGGTCGTCACTCATGCCGACGGCTACCTGCGCGCCAGTGCCGCGCGTCCGGGAGGCGCGGCGTTTCTTCGCTGGAAGGTGAGCGAGGAATAGCGTGCGCTCAGAGGATTCCGCCCGGCTTGTAGGCGGCAGCTTCGGGATGGGTCGCGGTGAGCTTCGCTATCGACGAGGTGACTGCTGATATCTGAGAGCTTGCGGCACCCGCATTCCGTTCGCCTGATGCGACGATTGCCTCAAGTCGGTTGGCATCGAGAGGAATGCGTTCGTCTCCTGCCAAGCGTGCGACCAGATCGTTGGTCGCTGTTTTCCCGTTGCGAAGATCGTGCACCGTGGCGACGGCATGCTCCTTGATCGCCTTGTGTGCGGTTTCACGACCGACACCTGCCTTAACCGCCTCCATCATGATGGTGGTGGTCATCAGGAAGGGGAGATAGTGGGCGTTCTCCTTTGAAATCACGGCAGGATAAGCATCCATCTGATCGAGGACTGTTAGAAAAGTTTCGAAGAGGCCGTCGATTGAGTAAAAGGCATCGGGAAGCATGACCCGGCGGACAACCGAGCAGGAGACATCGCCCTCGTTCCACTGGTCGCCCGCCAGGCCCGAAGCCATGGTCAGATGGCCTTTTAAAATGACATGGAAGCCATTGACCCGTTCGCAGGAGCGGGAGTTCATTTTGTGGGGCATCGCGCTCGATCCCGTCTGACCTGGTGCAAATCCTTCGCTGGCCGTTTCGTGGCCAGCCATCAGCCGGAGCGTTTTGCAGAGTGAGGACGGGCCGCTGGCCAGGTCGGTGAGAGCGGCGACCACGCGAAAGTCGAGCGAGCGCGGGTAGACCTGGCCGACGTTCGTCCACACGGCTGGCATGCCGAGGTGGGCGACCACGCTTTCTTCAAGAGCGGTAACTTTCGCGGCATCGCCCTCAAAGAGCGAGAGTTGGTCCATCTGGGTGCCGACGGCCCCCTTGAGTCCGCGCACTTGATAACGGTCGACGAGGTCCTGAATGGCCGCGTGTGCCGAGAGCATTTCCTCTCCGAACATCGCGAGGCGTTTACCAAAGGTGGTCGGTTGAGCAGCGACATTGTGGGTCCGCGCGGTGATGACCAGATCAGCCCACTGCTCGGCACGCTTTGAAATCCGGGAGAGCGTGGCAATCGACTTGTCGCGAATGATCTGGAGGGAGCGGAAGACCTGAAGTTGTTCCACGTTCTCGGTGAGGTCGCGGGAAGTCATCCCCTTGTGAACGTGTTGGTGACCGGCGAGATCATTGAACTCCTCGATGCGCGCCTTCACGTCGTGCCGGGTGACCCGTTCGCGCTCCATGATCGAGGCCGTATCGACCTGCTCCTTGACCTTTTCGTAGGCGTCGATGGCCTCTTGTGGGATGTCCAGACCGAGGTCGCGCTGGGCCTTCATCACGGCGATCCAAAACTCGCGCTCGAGAACGATGCGACCTTCTGAAGACCAGATGGCTTGAATGGCGGGGGAGGCGTAGCGCTCAGCAAGGACGTTGGGAATCACAGGGGGGGCGTAATCAACCATTCGGCAGGTGGCAAGAACCGGGTGTGAGATCCTTCGCCGAAAGCACTCGATCAAGGATTTCGATGAGTTTCTCTCTCCGTTGAGCCGCTTCAGCCGCAAGTTGCCGCTGGACGATTTCGTATTCGTGGCGCCCATCGGAAGTCTCGATCCTGATGGGTTTCAGATCGTAGCATTCGAGGTCATAAGGGCTCGCGCGCATGTCCAGCTCACGGAGCCGAATCGCCAGTTCAAAGCACTCGATATGGAGATCCGAGCCGATCCAGGGCATGGCCTTGGAGGCCCACTTGTAGAGGTCCATATTGGCATGAACGCAGCCGGGTTGCTCGAACTCGGGACGGCTGTTGAGGCTAGGTTGGACGCGGTTCAATGGCTGTGCCTCCGGGTGGAAGAAGCGGAAGGCATCAAAATGGGTGCAGACGATCGAACGGTTTTCGACGACACGATCAATCTCCTGTTGGCTGAGTCGGAGGGGAGTCGATGCTTTGTGGCGGACCTCACAGCCCCGGTAGACCATCGCCCACTCGTGCAATCCATGGCAGGAGAAGACCGGCGTTCGGTTCTGCGTCTGATGGAGAAGTTCACGAATCCAGACCAGCCTGGCGGTTGCTTTGGCCGAGAGTTTTTCCGGATCGGCGGAGGTCAGCGTTTTCGCGGACTTGTAGGGAGCTCGTGAGAAAGGTGAATTTTCCTCGATGGGGCCGACGAGGGCCGTTCCGAATGGCGGGTGCCAGGTCTCGAGTTTTCCAAATGAGAAGGGGTAATAGGTGAAGAGAAAGTCTTCGATTGGGTGAGGGACTCCGCTCGATCGACGGCGGCGTGCAGGGCCGGTCCATTGTTCGGCGCGCCTGCGATGTGCCCCCGAACGGGAAAGCCATTCTGATTGTGGCAGAGTCTCGACCACGATGGAAAGTTCGTCGTTCATGGGAAAAGGCATCTTCCGTAGAAACGGCGAAGGCCACGGCATGGAAACCGTGGCCTTCATTGGTGGCGGGGACCGGATTTGAACCGATGACCTTCAGGTTATG
>NZ_JBATWY010000198.1:0-12716 GCF_049672945.1 Haloferula sp.
CCTCCTGATGGAGAACCGTGTAGATGAAGGCGCGGGCGTTGTCGTCGGTGCAGTAGGCTTCGTGGTAGTTCGGCACGCTGTAGATCGCGTGCTGGAAGATGCCGGTGTGGTCGCTCATGCGCTGGAGGTGCTCCAGGTTCGGCGCCGGAATCGGGTAATGCCGGCTTTCGGTTCCGCGCTGCTTCATCGTGGCTTTCGAGGGGTTGCTGAGACCGGCACGGGCGGCGTTGAAGCTATCCATGTAGCGGCGGGCGACTTCCGGCCAGATCATCGAGCGGGCTTCTTTCCAAGCGCGCTTGCGCATCGCCGTCATGCTCGTGGGGTGGGCGAGGAGGTCGTGGACGGCCTCGGCGATGGCAGGCGCGTCAGCAAAGGGAACGATCACCCCGCAGCCGTCTGCCAGGAGCTCCTGGGCATGCCAGTAGGGAGTTGAGATGATGGCCTTCCCGGCGCCGAAAGTGTAGGCGAGGGTTCCCGATGTGATTTGCTCCTCGTTGACATATGGCGTGAGGTAGATGTCGGAGCCGCCGATGAATTCCTTGAGTTCATCCATCGAGACGAAGCGGTTGTGGAAGACGACCTGATCGGAGACGCCAAGTTCTTCTGCGAGGGCGATGAGGCTTTCGCGGTAACGCTCGCCCTCTTCGGCGAGCAAATGGGGATGGGTCGCTCCGACGATCAGGTAAACCAGGTCGGGGTGATCGGCGAGGATTGCGGGAAGCGCCCTGATCGCGGTTTCGATACCTTTGTTAGGCGAGAGCAGTCCGAACGTGAGGAGAACGGTTTTGCCTTCGGCGTCGAAGATGTCCTTGTAGAAATTCGAGTCGACGAAGGGCATGTCGATGACGCCGTGGGGGATCAGGTCGATCTTGTCCGGCTTGACGTCGTATACGTCGATCAGCATTTGTCGTCCGCGTTCGGCCATGACAATGAAGCGTTCGGACAGCTGGTCGAGCCGCCGCATGACCACCCTTTGATCGGGATCGGGTGAACTCAGGACGGTGTGAAGGGTGGTGACGACCGGTCGCCTCAACTCGCTGAGGAATCCGAGGAGCATCGATCCGGCGGGACCACCATAGATTCCGAATTCGTGCTGAATGGAGACCACCTCGACGTTGTTGATGTGAAGGAACTCGGCGGCGCGCAGGTAGGAGGCCGGGTCGTCCTGATCGATCTCAAAGCGAACCTGCGACGGGTAGGCGTAGCCCTCAGGGGTATCGTTGACCGCGCCGGCGATACAACTCGTGGCGGGGAACTCGGTGGCGATGGCCTCGCAGATATCGGTGGTGAAAGTAGCGATACCGCAGCGGCGGGGTGAGTAGTTGCCGATGAAGGCAATATGGCGTGTCGGGAGTGCCGGATTCATGGGTGCGTGAGTTCAATGATCTCGCGCACTTGGTGGCGGGGGAGCCCCAATTGGGACTCCGACAATCGGACTTTCGACCTCTTGCGAAACAGTGCAAGATGGACGCGGTGGTGGGTGGAGTCAAAATCAATCCGAAAACCGGGAGGAATTTCCGATAATGCTGCGGAAGCGCGCGATCAGGGAGAATCGGGCTTTTCAAGCAGGCGAGGGTCGCCTACTTCCGCGGGTGTGACGTTAAGAATGATTCTCGAGGAGGCCCGGGTGGCGGGGTTGGTGCTGGCCAAAGTGGGAAATCCTTCGCGAGAAGAACCGCTCCAGACTTCCAAACAGGTGTTGAAGGTGGACGAAGAGGATCAGGCGATGCTATCGTCGATATTTCTGAGGCCTTTCAAAGGTCTCGGGATGCAGGGTCACCGTTTTCATCATCATGCCTCGCTGGAGAAACATGAATTGAACGAGTGTTCGGCGGCGGTTTTCGATGATGATGCGGCTTTGCTGGATCGCGGATGCGAGATCGCGAAGCGGCTCTATTCAAAGTCGAGCCACCCGAATATCAAGTCGGGTGACTTGTGCATTTCTCTGATCGAGGGGATTGAGGTCGAAGGTGAGAAGAAGCGTGCGATCTGCATCCTGAAATCCGAGAGCGTCACGCCATTCCTGAGCATTTCCTCGAAAGACGGCGATCTCCAGCTTTCAACCGAGCAGGGGATCAATCCTGAGAAGATCGACAAGGGCTGCCTCATTCTTGATCACTTTGCGGGCAAGGGATACTACGTGCTGACCTTTGACCGTGCGGGATCCGAGTCGCGCTTCTGGGTTCGTGATTTCCTGAGCGTCGTCCCGATCTCCGATCCGACGCTAATGACCAAGAAGGTGGCCGAGATGGCGATGGCGGCAGTGGCGGCGGACGCTTCGGAGGTCGATGATGACTCGCCGCCGTGGGAAGTGAACTCACCGGCCAAGGCGGCGCTTTCCTACTTCGACGGAAAGAAGAAGTTCAGCCTGCAGGAGTTTGAAGAGCAGGCGCTGCGGACACCACAGGCGAAGGCAAAGTTCGCGGCCGAGCGGAAGCGGGTTGAAGAAGAGGAAGGTGTCAGAGTTGCCGATGCTTTTGATATTTCGAAGCGGGATGTGGCCAAGGCCAGGAAGGGCATGAAGTCTTTGATGAAGCTCGATACCGGAGTGGAGATCAAGTTGAAGCCCAAGGTCGTCGACAAGCCGGATGCGGTGCTTGAGAAAGGCTACGACTCGGAGAAAGGCATGAAGTTCATCAAGGTTTTCTATAACAAGGATTTGCTGGGCTGAGTTTATTGCTCCGGGACCGTGATGGATTCGGTTCGATGCTTTCGCGAAAGACTAATCCTGCGCCGCAAGGAATGCGACAAGGTCGCGGATCTCGCGAGGCGAGAGGATGTAACTCATGGGCGGCATGCTGGATGGAGTCGGGTAACCTTCGGAGATCTGTGCCTGAGGATTGATCAGTGACTCGACGATGTAGGCGCGATCCTTTTTTCCGACCTCGGTGAGCGGCGGGCCTACTTCTGACCCGACGGGACCCATGCGATGGCAGGCGGTGCAGTTTGCCGAAAGGTTGCCTTCAAAGATCCGGCGGCCTGTCTCAGAGTCGCCGCCAGTGTGGAGGTGGCGGGAGTCCGAGTTCAGCAGAGACTCAAGCTTGGTGGTTTCGAGTCCATTGGCTTTTGCTGCTTCAAGGATTTCAAGAAGCAGGGCGGCTTCGATTTTGCTGTCGGAGGCTTGGGCGAGGACTTCGGTGAGAAGTTGATGGGCTTCCGGGTTCTTGAGATGGGAGAGGAGCGAAACCGCATGCTGGCGTTCGGTGAGATCCTTGGACGGGAGGCCGAGATTCGAAATGTAACTCGTCACAGCGGCTGGCTCCGAGGAAGCAAGTTGCCGGGCAGCTTGCATGCGAAGGGGTGGAGTGCCGTTCCGAATCATCTCAATGGCCGTGGACTTCCATTTGGCTTCATCGAGGGGTTTCAGGGATGCGAGGGCAAGCAGGCGCAGGGATGGGTCGAGTTTGGTATCGGTGGCGCGTGCTGCGAGTTGCTTGGCGTTGAGTCGCTCGCCGACGGCGTCGATTGTCGTGCCAGCGGTCTTCACGAGTTGGCTGCTGCCACTGATGGTGGCGAGAGGAAGGCCAAGACTGCGACGTGTTTCGCGACTCAGGTCCGCCTCGGGGAGATCGATCCAATGGCCGTCGACCGGGTCGAGTTGAAAGGGTTTTGCGGCACTCTTGAGGACGTCGAGGGCGCGGAGTCGGAGCGTTTCTGGAGCACTACTATTGGCGGCGTAGTTGGCCAGGAGAAGGAGGTCGCGCGGCGTGGCGAGCTGGCGGGCTGCGGAGATGGCCCGGCGGATGGCGGGCTCGGGGGCGAGTGGATTTGTTCGAAGTAGGTCGGCCAGAACGGGCAAGGCAGCAGGTGCTCCGGGTTCGGAATGGATGGCGATGGCGGCCTCGCTGACGATAGCTGGGTCCTTGTCCCTGAGAAACTCAGAGAGCACGTTCTCGTAGGGTATCATGCGGTTCCGTTCGGGCGCGGCGTCCTTTGGTCGGACGCGGTAGAGACGTTCGAGCGCCTGTTTCGAGGCGATGACGGCGGCCCTGCGGACCTCCGGGATGGGATTCGTCCTCAGGCTGGCAAGTTCGGCGGGAGTGGCGGCTGAAGCGAGGGCGGTGGCTGCGGCGTGGCGCAGCCAAGCGTCCGGGCTGGAGGAAAGGATGGCGACGACATTGGCGACGTAGCGGCTTGCTCCGGTTTTCGCGACAGCAAGGGCAGCGTGGTAGCGGACACGGGGTGATGGGTCGGCAAGTAGTGGGCCGAGTTCGGCGTTGGTGACCTTGCATTCACCGGCCCACTTCGCGGCTTGAGCGCGCACTTCGGGTTCATTGGATTGGGAGAGGGCGGCAAAGAGATTGGGATCGAACTGCTTGCCTTGACTGAGGCCCCACAGGGCGTGCGCCACGGTAACGGTTTCGGCTCCGGGCGAGGTGGCGGCTTGCTTGAGGAGTGACCATTCGCCGCGGCGGGCAAGCTCCCATTGGGCATCGAGGCGAATGCGTTGATCGGGATGGCCGAGGCGTCTCAGGAGCGCCATGGATTCGACCTTGGAGGGGCCATCGCGGAGGAATCGGGCGACCTCCTGCCGGATCGTAGTATCAGCGGACTCGGGATCGTCGATTTTCCAGACGGCGCCCTTTTCATTGAGAGGATAGCCGCCTTGCCAATCGACAACGTAAAGGGCGCCGTCGGGACCAAAGTTCGAGCCGACGAATGCGTCTCCTTCCGCGACCAGATGATCATCGGTCATGCGGAATCCCGCACCATCGGCTTCCGTTTTGAAGGCGTTGATTTTCCCGGCTGGAAACTGGGATAGGAAGAATGATCCACGGTAGCGCTCGGACAGTGCGGTGCCGGGATTGTAGGAAAATCCTGCGGGTCCATCGAGATAGTTGGATACCGGAGGGAGCCACGCAGCGGGGCGGAACTCGCCGTCCGGGAAGGCGATGCGCTCGTCCATCCAGGGATTGTAGACATTGTCCCGGTATTGGTAGTAGACGCGCCATCCGCTGTCCGATGCTTCAGAGATGAAGACGAGGCGTTCCTTTTCACCTGCGCGATCCGAGTCGTTATCGACTCCAAAGAGGTTGCCGAATTCGTCAAAGGCGATCTCCTGGACATTCCGTAGGCCGCGGGCGAAGACCTCGAAGTTGGAGCCGTCGGGATCACAGCGCAGGACCGCTCCCTCGTGCGGGAAAAAGTAACGAGTGCCCTCCTTGGAAACGACGTTCGTCCCTTTGTCACCGATGGTCCAGTAAAGGCGCCCGTCGGGACCGAAAGTGAGGCCGTGCATGTCGTGACCGGCGTAGTTGATGTGGACACCGAAGCCGTGGGCGATGGATTCGCGCTGGTCTGCCTTTCCATTGCCTGTTGTGTCGCGGAGTTTCCAGACATCGGGTGCGATGGTGGCGAAGACATCCCCACGGTGGGCGAGGACCCCGGCGGCGATACCGGTGACTTCGGTGTTAAAGCCCTCGGCGAAGACGGTCGATGTATCCATGATGCCATCGCCATCGGAGTCGACAAGGCGGTGGATCTTCTCGGTGTGGGTGGTGAGGTCCTTCCAGTCGATGCGGCCGTCGGCGTTGGAGTCCTTGACGGACTGGTGACCTTGAAATCGCTTCGAGGTCACGTTCTTGCGAAAGAAGTCGCGTTTTTCCTCGATCGAGGAATGGGAGAGGTCATCGGGAATCCACCAGGTGACTTCGCGGATATCGAGGTCGGCGACCTTGCGGCGTTCCGTCTCCGTGACGTAAATGGAGCCATCGACATCGACGCTCAGCGCCACCGGGTTCTTGAGGAGGGGAGCGCTGGCGACTTTGGTGCGGATCAGGCCGTTCGAGCAGGGTTTGGTTTCGGGCGCCGCCCAGGCAAGTGTGGGAATGAGGGCGATGAGAAGGGCAGCCTGAGGTCGCATGTGCATCGGCTTACGAAGTCTGTGAAGTTGATCTTTCGATCTGGTGGTTTGTTGAAGGCGCGGCTTTCTGAGGCGGAATGATTTGGGGGATTGAGCGAGCATCTTATCATTAAGATGGTTCCCGGACGCAGCATGGCTTGTCCCGAGTTTAGGTGACGTAGGGTGAGGACATTTGAAGTGCCCGTGTCACTGGCTCCGCTGATGGGTGCGGACTTTTGGATCGGGAGGGACAGGCTTGCCGAATTGATCGACAGGATGGGTGAAGAGATAGCGCCAAACGTCTTCGTAGAGGAATTTTCCCTTCTTGTCCTTTGGGCTGTTCTTTCCCGGAATCACGGCGTTGTGAGCGCGCTGCTCCTTGCCGCCGACATCGGCTTCGGTGATGAGCCGACGGGTATTCGAGTAGGGTGGTGAGGTCTGATCAATATTGACGATGGGGCCAAACTTCTGGAGGTCCAGGAGCTGCCAGGAACGAGGGTAGTGGTCCTGTTCCCAACCCATGTCGAGGACATGGCTGAAACCAAAGAAGCGCTCCTCCGGGGTGGCAGAGGGAAGGCTTTGCCAGACCTCGTGCTGGTCGCGGGGTCCGGCAAACATGACGACCCGTGCGACCTTTTGGTGTTTGGCGAAGCGGGCGGCGCTGGTCGAGCCATGGGAGCTTCCGGAAATGATGACCTTGTCCCAATCGATGCCGTTCTTGTCGCGATTCAGGAATTGCTTCCAGTTTCCTTCCGGATTCCTTGAATCGAGCCATTTCACGAATTGGAAGGCCCGCTCCATCATGCCGTCGGGCTCGGGGATATCGATGGCCTTGCTGAAGTCCTGACCGGTGGTGGCTTCCAGCCGGATCTTTGAAAGGAAAAGATCGTCGGCGGGAGGTTCGCCAGAGTAGAGTTTGGAGAACCAGCCGCGGGCGTAGTGGACTTGTATACTATGATATCCGTAGCTCGAAGTGCGATCGAAGAGCCGTTGGTTGTGCGCCATCAGCCAGATGACGAGCATGCCGCGGGAATCGACACGAGTGTCGACCAAAGCATGCTGGAGATCCTCGGGCTTTTGATCCGTTCCGAATACGAAGTTGATTTCCGGATGTTCGCTGGTGCGCGGATCGATCTCGCTGGCACGAGCGCTGAGATTGAATGGTCCTGGTTCGGCTCTGACTGGCAAAAAGAGAAGGGCGACGATGCCAAGCGAGAGTGGGAATCGGGTCATGGGAGGGAGTCTGGATCAGGCATTGGGGATCGTGAAGGCACAATGTTGAATGAGCGCTTGAGCTTGGGGTGGCGCGGGTTTTCTCTGGGCAGCGATGAACGAACAAAGCTGCCCGCTGTGCGAAATGACCGAGATCCTGGTTCTTGAGGAGAACTACGAGTGCGTGACCTGCGGACACGAGTGGCCGATTGAGGAAGTGGGCAGGGTCGTGAAGGATGCGCACGGCAATATTCTCGCCGAGGGGGATGTGGTGGCGATGATCAAGGATCTGAAGCTCAAAGGGTCATCGGAAGTCTTGAAGGTCGGCACCAAATCCAAGCCCATCCGACTGGTCGACGGGGATCACGAAATTGCCTGCAAGATGGATGGCATGTCCATCGCCCTGAAGGCGATGTATGTGAAGAAGGTCGGCTAGGGAAACACTGGTTACATCCGCAAGCCGTCGAAGGTTTTCTTAGGGTCTCAGAAGAAGTCGCTCGCTTTGCTCGCCGGGGGGGAAGACCTCCGGCTCTTTTGTCCTCTGACTGCGTTATTCCTCAGTCGTTGGTTCTGACCAACTCCTTCGTCACGCCTTGTCAGAAGACAAAATGACTCGGAGCGCCGGCCCGCGCCTTTAATCAGCGCTTCCCCAGGTCCTGGGCGCTACTCCGACCAAGCCTTGGCGATGAGGTTTTCCCGGTCGACGAACTCCAAGGTGGAGAGATGGGTCGCTTCCAAAACGACGGGTGGGGCGTGACCTGCTTCGAAGGCTTCCTGCCAGCGGGCGGCACAGAGGCACCAGTGGTCTCCCGGTTTCAGGCCGGGGAAGTCGTACTCCGGACGCGGTGTGGAGAGATCGTTGCCGACGGCCTTCGTGAACTTGAGGAAGTCCTCGGTCATGACCGCGCAGACGGTGTGCACGCCATGATCGTTCGGGCCAAGGCGGCAATGGCCGTCGCGCATAAATCCTGTTAGAGGATCCATGCTGCATGGGGCCAGAGGTTTCCCGAGGATGTTGGACTGCTTGGACACGTGGTTTGGGGAGTATGGAGAAGGACTTTTGAAGTCCTTGGTGAGAGGAGGGGGCGTTAGGGTTGGACGGAAGGAGTTTCAAACTCCTTCTCCATATTGCTAAGGCAGGGCGGGCTCTTTCTCAGTGTAGCCGTTTTCCTCAGCATACTTCCGAACGTCCGCAGTGATCTTCATGGAGCAGAAGGTCGGGCCGCACATGGAGCAGAAGTGAGCGGTCTTGGCGCCTTCGGCGGGAAGGGTTTCATCGTGGAAGTCGATCGCACGGGCGGGATCGAGACCGAGCGCGAACTGGTCGCGCCAGCGGAATTCGAAGCGGGCTTTCGAGATCGCGTTGTCGCGCTCCTGAGCGGCGGGGTGGCCTTTGGCAAGGTCAGCAGCGTGGGCGGAAATCTTGTAGGTGATGACGCCCTCGCGGACGTCGTCCCTGTTAGGCAGACCGAGGTGTTCCTTGGGTGTGACGTAGCAGAGCATCGCGCAGCCATACCATCCGATGTTGGCGGCTCCGATGCCGGAGGTGATGTGGTCGTAGCCTGGCGCGATGTCGGTGGTGAGCGGGCCGAGGGTGTAGAAGGGGGCTTCGTGGCACCATTCGATCTGCTTCTGCATGTTCTCCTGAATGAGGTGCAGCGGCACGTGGCCGGGACCCTCGTTCATGACTTGGCAGCCTTTTTCCCAGGCGCGGGTGGTGAGCTCGCCCTGGATCTCGAGTTCGGCGAGCTGGGCGTAGTCGTTGGCGTCGGCGATCGAGCCGGGACGGAGGCCGTCGCCGATGGAAAAACTGACGTCGTAGGCAGCACAGATGTCGCAAATATCGTCCCAGTGGTCGTAGAGGAAGTTCTCCTTGTTGTGGTGGAGTGACCATTTGGCCATGATCGATCCGCCGCGGGAGACGATGCCTGTCATGCGCTTGGCGGTGTGCGGGACGAAGCGTTTGAGGACGGCGGCATGGATCGTGAAGTAATCGACGCCTTGTTCGGCCTGTTCGAGGAGGGTGTCACGGAAGAGTTCCCAGGTGAGGTCTTCGATCTTGCCGTTCACCTTTTCGAGTGCCTGATAGATCGGCACGGTGCCGATGGGGACGGGTGAGTTGCGGAGGATCCACTCACGGGTCGCGTGGATGTTCTTGCCGGTGGAAAGATCCATCACGGTATCGGCACCCCACTTGGTGGCCCAGCGCATCTTTTCGACCTCCTCGTCGATGGTTGAGGCGACGGCGGAGTTGCCGATGTTGGCGTTGATCTTCACCAGGAAGTTGCGACCGATGATCATCGGCTCGTTTTCCGGATGGTTGATATTGGAGGGAATGATCGCGCGACCGCGTGCAACCTCCGAGCGAACGAATTCGGCGGTGATCAGCTTGGGGATCTGGGCGCCGTAGCTCTGGCCCGGATGCTGGTGGTTCATCACGTTCCGAGAGACCTGCTTCATCGGATCGATCTCGGAGGGACGCGGCATTTCGTAGCCGTCAGGCGTCGAGCAAAGCTGCTTGAGGCGCTCGGAGGCGTCGTCTGGAAGGTCGCGAAGGTTGGGATACTGATCGCAGATGGTCTTGAATTCTTCCGTCCGCCCCATGTTTTCGCGGATGGCGATGTATTCCATCTCGGGGGTGATGATGCCCTGGTCGGCATACCATTTCTGGGTCACGGGATGTCCGGCGGAGGCGCGGAGCGGCTTACGCTTCAGGCCGGGGTATTCCTTGAGTTTGTTCTTGGCGGCCTTGGACTCGTTGTATTTCTCGGCGTGGGTGTCGGAGAGGTAGCCGTTGTCCTCAGGTTTGATACTGCGACCATCGTACTCCTCGACGTCACCGCGATCGAGGATCCACTGGCGGCGCATTGCGGGAAGGCCTTTGGTGACATCTCCTTCGAAGGAAGGATCACCCCATGGACCGGCGCAGTCGTAAACCTTGATCGGTGGATTTTTCTCAACGCGTCCGTTGGCGTGTTCGGTGTCGGAAAGACGGATTTCACGCATCGGGACCTTCACGCTCGGGTGGATGGTTCCTTCGACATAGATCCGAGTGGAATTGGGGAAAATGGTGGGGTCCTTTTCGAGGGCGGCGAGTTCCTCGCTGTTGTCGATGTCCTCAATGAAGTTACCGGTGTAGTCGCTGCGACGTTTGGAATTCTCCGGGATGGCTTCGGATTCGTTTGGCGAGATCATGGGGAATGCTGCGGGGTTGGGGTAATCGGTTGTCGGAAATGAAAAGGCCGCGCCTGAGAAAGAGCGCGGCCGGTGGGAAGACGTAAGTGGGGCGACTTCCTACGGCGGTGCGATCCGCATCAGGTTCGGAGGGTCTTTTCCACGCGGCGGAAAATCTCGGCTTCTCGATCGTGAAGCACCCCTGTCGGTTGCGCAGAAGGTAGTCGATCGAGCGAGCGCGTCAAGGAGTGGGCTTCAGCTTTGAAAAGTAGGCCTTCTTGAGGCGGATCGACTCCGCTCTGGCCGCGGTGGCAGCCGGCAGGTGCTGGTCGGCTTGGTGGCGGGCTTTCGTGAGGCTTTGCTCAAGTTCCTTCAGTCCGACAGCCTGCTCGGAGAGGGTGGCGGCGAGGGCCGCGAGGACGGCGTTCAGTTCCTCAGAGTGTTCGGGGTCCGCGGTCTTGAGGCGTTCGGCGACGTCGCTCCGCTCTTTTCGCTTTTGTTGGAGTTCGGTTCGGGCCGTTTCGAGCGAAAGGGCGATCTTCGTGAATTCCGAGGCAAATGCCTCTGCCTCGACTTCGAGGCGCCGTGCGAGGATGGCACTTTCCATCGACTGGGCATTCAGCTGGGCTGCGCTCCAACGCCGTTGGCGGGACACGATGTTCGCCATTTCGGACTCGGTCTCTTTTGCGCTGCGGTTGGCTTTTGCAAGTGACTCCTCGATGGGCTTCATGGCTTCTCGAGCCTTGCTCAGCCTCTGGTCCGCTTCGGAGCTCTGCTTGCGTGCCTTTTCAAGTCTGGCAAGCGTTTCGGCTTCACGGGTGGGTTCGGTGGTTTTCTGCTTTTTCGATTCAGCGAGTTCGTGCTCTGCCGATTTCATCGCGACCTTTGATTTTTTGGCTGCGTTTTCGGCATCAGCGATACGCTTTTTCAGGTCGGCGAGCTTCGCGTTGGCTTGGTCTCTTTCCTCTCTGGCTATGGCAATCAGCTGCGATTGCTTTGAAGCGTCTTCCTGAAGTCGGGTCAGTCGGGTTTCGATGCTTGGGGGATTGGTATCCATCTGAGCAATGCGAGCGCCTTTCTCGGTGTCATGGACGGCGATGATGCCGTGGTAGTCGCCAATGAAGAGCCGGGTTCCGTCGGCATTGAGGGCGATGGCGGTTGGTAGGTCGCCGAGGTCTTTGATTTCGAGGCGTTGGCCGAAGTCCGGTTTCCACAGCCGGGCCTTCTTGTTGCGCCCGGCGGTGGCGAAGGAGCCATCACGTGCCCAGGAAAAGGCCGTGACGCCGCCAGGGTGGGCATCGAGCTTTTTGATTTCCTTGCCTTGGTTCATCTCCCAAAAGCGAACGGTGCCGTCTTCCGAGGCGCTGGCGAGAATGTTGGAGTCGGGACGGAAGACGACGGCGGTGAGGCCTGCCTGGTGACCTCGCAGGGTATGGAATTCGTTGCCGCTCTCGGATTCCCAGACCCAAAGCCCGCCATTGCGATCGCCTGATCCCAAGAGAATGCCATCCGGTGAGAAATCGAGGGCTGTGATCCAGTCGGTGTGCTTTTTGATGGAGCTTATCGAGGAACCGTCATCGGTCTTCCAAGCTTTGATCAGTCGTGATGGGGAGCCGGTCACGACTCGATCGAGGCTGGGGTGGAGGTCGGTGGCGGTGACGGTGTCGAACTCCTTGCCAGCGGTGAGCATGCGTTCCCCGTTGGTGACATCGAAGGTCACCGTCAGTCCGGATTTTCCTGGAATGCCCCCGCCGACGATCAGATAGCGCGCGTTTGGCGTGAAAGCCAGTGAGACCGGGTCTCCTTCGGGAAAGGGCAGCACTCCCACGAGTTCAAGGGTGTCGGTGTGGAACAGCAGGACTTGGCGCTGGCCAGTGACGGCAAGCAAAGGGGCCCACGGTGAGGCGACCATCGCATGGATCGCCGAGGCACGGGGTGCGACGACCACCGGTTCGAGAAGAACATGCTCGGGCATGGGGGGAGGGCCATCAGGTTTGGCTGCCGGATCGGACTGAATCGATGCGTCGAACTTGGGCTTGGCGGGCTTTTTGGCCGCCGAGGAGCTGGTTTCCAGAAGGCCGCCTTCGATCCAGCTTTTGAGCGTTTCAACATGGGTCGAGGAGAGCGCGTCGCCTTCCGGCGGCATCTTTGGCTCGGAGGTCTGCATGACGACGGCAAGCAGCGTCGAGCTGGGATCATTGGCTTCGACGATCTTTCCCCCCGATCCGCCCTTGAGGGTGCCTTGGTAACTGGAAAGGTCGAGTCCTCCCTTGGTTTTGTCCGGGTTGTGGCAGTTCAGGCAAACCTGCTCGAAGATCGGCAGCACGTGATCGTCGTAGGTGACTTTTTCGGCGGCCATGACCGGTGCCGCCAGACTCAGCGTGACGAGGAGTTTCGAAGCTGCTTCCACTACAAGGAAGCGATACGCTCACAAAAGCCCATTCTTACGTCGAAGCAGACGCTTGGTGTGGGGCGGGGGGGCCATGTT
>NZ_JBATWY010000199.1:0-3559 GCF_049672945.1 Haloferula sp.
AAGCTCCTCAACGACATACCCCTCGAACCTATACAACGCTTTGAAATTACGGACTTTCACACCCGTTTTGAAGCGTAGGTTCAGGGGGATGTCCCGCCTTTCCGTCATGCGGAGCTGTCGAAGAGCCAAAAATCCATCGCTTGAGCCATTCTTTTAAATGGATCCTCGGTCGGATAACAGAAGATGCAAGGGGCTCACGGCGTGACCTGCACATCGTCGATGTAGAAGCCGCCCCAGTTTGAGCTATCATTACTTTCGAACTGGAACTGGATCTTGATGTTTTTACCCAAGGCTGCAGCGGGAAGTGCGAAAGATTCCTCGGTCCAGCCAAGATCAATTCCCTCGATGGGAGTGATGGGGAAACTGCCGTCGACGATCTCGGCGTCGCCGTCATCGGCGTCGAGGATGCGAACGGTTCCGAAGTCAGGGCTCTCGAAATCGGTCTCGGTATCGATGTATTGCTGGAAGCTCAGCGTCGCACCGCCGGCGGGAGCGGCGAAAGCTGGCGAGGTGAGGGTGGCAAGGGCGTCGGAGGTATAGCTGTCGGCAATATTGGTGCCGGCGCAGTTCGTGCCGTTGGCAGCTGCCAGCGGGCCCGCCACGGATGGGGTACCCACTTCCCAAGCGGTGCCAGCACCATTGTCTGCCGCCGCCCAATCCGCCGGAAGTCCTGCTTCGAAGTCCTCGCTGAGGAGTGGTGGGATCTCCTCTTCGATGAGCGCGAAGAAGCGGGTCGGACCCACTTTCACCACGCCGTTCAGAGAGGTGAAGATACCTGCGGAAGGAATGTCCTCGTAGGGAGGGTTAATGCCATCGTCATAGATCGGCCAGCTTGAGACGGGCATGGAGAAATCGATGGCACTGACCAGATCATACTGCATGCCTGCGATGCTGTTCCAATCGAAGTCAAGATTGCCGCCATTTTGGGAGATCTCCAGGACCAGAGGTATTTCACGATCTCCCGGAGCAGCCGCCAAGGCGGCGATCTCGGAATCGGAGAGAACTTCGGCGTAGACTCGCAGGTCATCGATGCGGCCTAAGTAGTTATCGCCGATGACATCGGGACGGATACCGACGGTGAAATTATCCACGAGAGTATGCCCGACTCCGGTTGGGTCGCTTGCGACTGGTGAGCCGTTGACGTAGAGCGTCAGTCCGTTGGTCTCATCGACAGAGAAGGCAAGGTGGGTCCATACTTCTGCGGAGACCGCTGTGGGAGCTCCAAGGACGACATTGGTTTCCGACTGAAGATGCACCGTGGGTGTACCGCCAGCCTGAAGGACAATTCGCGCTCCTTCCGTCGTACCGCGGCGGGTTCCCGCGATGTGGCGGGTGGCATTGGGTTGGGTCGGATTGATCCAGCAGGCAAGGGTGAAGTTTGTTGCTGGGAGGGAGGATTGGTTGACATCCATGCCGCTGGTAGTGCCCGTGGCGTCGAGGGACTGGCCGAATTGGCCTTCGCCGTAACCGGTTCCGCCTCTGAGCGTGCCGTCATGGGTGCCGGCGGTGTCGGTGGCATTGTCCTCGAATTCCCAGAAGTGAATCAGGGTTGTGGCGACCGAGGTGAAGGCAATGGTCGCGTTGTCGGAAACCGCCGCAGCCTCGTTGCCGGAGGTGTCGGCGAAGGCTCCTGCCGGGTAGTTGACGTAGTAGCTCGTGCCAAATTCGAGATCGGTGATTTCGACAATCGCCGTCTGATCGCTGATGGTGACGCCTCCGCCGGAGACATCGATGGTCTGCAGGACCGTGCCGTCGGCAGCGTGCAAGGTGATGCTGCCGGCACCGATCTGGATGGTTTCGTCGAACTCGAGAAAGAGATCGGAGGTCGGTAGACCATTGAGCAGAGGCTCGGTTCCGGTCAGGGTCGGAGGTGTATTGTCCGTGGTGAAGCTGAAAGCCTCGGCGGCGGGCAAGGCAGGGATTCCGGCAAAGTCGTTGCCAGCAGTGTCATCGACCGCGCCTGCAGGAATCACCACGTAGTATTCGACTCCGGGCGTCAGGGGATTGGTCGGATCAAGGGTGAGGGTCCTCCCGCTGAACGCGTCGACGGGGAGGGAAGCGACATCGAAGGTTTCGGCGGACGCGTCGGGGTCTGCAGTGCGGAGATCGATGACTCCGGAGCCAGCCTGGACGTCTTCATTGAAAGTGAAGGTCAGGTTCTGAACCGTCGGGACGTTGACCGCCTCGTTGGTGGGATCCGTACTGGAGAGCGTTGGTGGGTCGACATCGTTGCCAGTAGAGGTGCCGAAGACGTCGATTTCGGAGTAGCCGACACCACCATTCTCCTGCCCGGCGGGCCATTCGAATCGAATCCCGGCGACGCCCTCAATGCTGAAGCCTGAGAGGGACATCTTGCCCTGCGTTTCAGTGGGAGGGTTGAAAACGAAGAGGGGATCCGTATCTGCGACAAGCACCTGATCAAAGACATCCGGAGTGTCGACGAGTGAGAAGCTCACCGAGACGCGGATTTCATCCCGCCCTTGGCCGGTTCCCCAGTTGCTGTAGAGATCGACACCATTGATTGTGTAGCCGCCGGGGCTGGGGGTGAGGTCGAGCGTGTATTCGACAATCTCGTCGTCTTGGACAGCCGCAGCAGCTCGGCTTTGACCGTTGTTGTCCCAGATCCCGTTGCGAAGGCTTGGCTCGCCTTCCGTGGTGCCGCCTTGTTCAGCCAAATCCGTATCGAAGACGGAACCGAAGGCGGTTTGGAGGAGGTCGGAATCCGAGACGGCGGGTCCCGGATTATCGGGGAACTCTGACGTGGTAACAGTGGCTTCAATGTCGACGGCCGAGACGGTGGCGGTGGCGAGGATGGATAATCCGGTGATTAGCTGGGCGGCGTATTTTCCGCGGTGGTGTTTTTTCATAACGTTTCAGAGAGGTCACGAACCGACCGAACGAAGAATCCCGGACAGATTAAGTCGCGGTGAAGCCACTGGGTTTCTGCCGGGGATGCGTTGGGTTTGTTCGAGGAGTTTGTTTGGCTATCGATGCCGCAGTATTGATGAAAAGAGCGACGGATACCTTTGTCACCTATTCCGGAGGGACCGTTTCGGTTAACGACTTTTTGGCGAAATTCCCCCGAAAACGACATGCGGGCGCACGGGCCGACACTGACGATAGGTAATCAATCGATCGGGGGCTCTGGAATATGCTGGAGAACGGCTTTCTTCGGCACGGCTGACAGCGAAGGCGCCGGGTTCGCGCTCCTTCGATTCCAGATTCCCAAACTATTGGATTACCTCTGGCAGGTATCTGGAATAGGAATCCGTAAGCACGTGCTATGGCCCCGCATCCCGACCCGGAAGAGACCTTTGTGCAGCTGGTGGTGAGTCATCAGGCGGCTTTGCGTGCCTTCGTGCTGTCATTGCTGCCCGGAAGCCCGGAGGTCGATGACGTGATTCAGGAGACCAATGCCGAGATCTGGAAGAAGCGGGGCGAGTTCCAGATCGGCACGAATTTCAAGTCGTGGATTTTCTCGGTGGCGAAGTTCAAGGTGATGTCATCGTGGCGGGATCAAAAGCGCCGCAAGGAATGGGCCGTGCCGGAAGAGACGATG
>NZ_JBATWY010000200.1:0-16465 GCF_049672945.1 Haloferula sp.
CCTGGCTGACCTGTAATCTCGACGCCTTCAAGGCCCACTGCAAAGCCCACCGCGAATACTGGCAGTGGGTCGAGTTAAGAAACGAAGAGCGCTTCGAAACCAACACCGCCCACAACCGCGGCTACGATTCGAAGAACCTGATGCACACCCTGCGTCTGCTCGACCAAGCCATCGAGATCGCCAACACAGGAAGCATCATCCTTCCCCGACCTAACAGCGACTGGCTGAAGGAAGTCAAAAGCGGCGCCTACAGCTACGACGAACTCCTTGAAATCGCCGAAGAAAAACACGCCGCGATGGAAGCCGCCTTTGACCTCTCATCTCTGCCAGACAGCCCAAGCCGTGAACGAGCTACCGAGATCCTGCTGGAAATCAGGAGACAGTTTACACCCGCGGGATAACCCAGCCTCGACTTTCGCTGAGGATGTCAAATCTCCCACGCATCTCTCACAAGCGTTCCGTCCGGTCCTTGCGGCATTGATCAATGAACGCCAACACGTGGCATGGAGAAATTACACTGAGTGAGCTAACCGGTGCGATGCTACAAGCTTTTCGATTCCCTTATCACCCATCGACAGCTGTCACGCCGCTGGCCGAGCTGCTGTCGCCGTTTACAAGTAGAGTCCCTCCTGCATCTGAGTCGTGCCGACATTGGTGTTCGACCCTCGGAAAATCACGAGCAGGATTGCCACCGCCATAGGAACTGGATAGGTGAAGTCGGCAGAAGCGGAGGAACATCGACCTCAGAGCGGTTTCTCGCGGAGGGCGAAGAAGCGGACCGGATCCAGCCCCAGTACACCAACAAGCGTATTCGTCCCGGTGCCTGAGGCCGGGATATTCCCATATACCGTCACCCCGTCATCATAGACCTCCCAAGTCTCTGGAGATGTGGAGAGATCCGGACTGCTGAGCAGGTCGTAGCCCATCCCTTCCGCACTCCCCCATGAGAAGTCTAGGCCACCACCTGATCGTGAGATTATCAGTTGGAGCCCGCCATCTCCCGGAGGACCCGTGATGCGATCTCCGCTCAGCACGAGGTTGTCAA
Source organism: Haloferula sp. (assembly GCF_049672945.1). NCBI lineage: Bacteria > Pseudomonadati > Verrucomicrobiota > Verrucomicrobiia > Verrucomicrobiales > Verrucomicrobiaceae > Haloferula > Haloferula sp. The sequence goes on from NZ_JBATWY010000200.1 coordinate 1,046, forward strand.
TCCCGTAGCCTCCGAAAGTCCCTCCCACCGTCGACTCGAGGACGATGGTGATGGTAAGGGTGCTTCCTGTCCCGGAAATACTAGGGACGAAGGTCTGAAACTCATCCGTGAGATTTCCCGCAGGTAGGCCATTGACGGTCGTGCCCCACGAAGCGGAACGGCGAACCGAATCCCCGCCTCGATCAAACGGCTCGAAGAAATTGTCTAAATTCGCCAGACCTGCCTGAAAGATCGTGGCTGGCGATCCATCGTCAATCGTGTAGGAAACACTCGCAAGCCGATTGGTGGTAACGCCACCCGACATGACCCAGTCGAGAGACAACTGCAAATTATTAAAGCCCGTGATGTCGAAAACGTAGGTCAAAACCCCGTTCGCACCATTTCGATACATCCCGAAGAAACTGTCGCTCTTGGCTTCGGAGAGAAAGCCGAGATCATCCGCCTCGTTCAAGGCAACAACACCACCCGCGCTCACGGAGGTGTCGATCATACCTGGAAACACCAGATTCTCGCGGTTGACGACCGCGAACGTGTTGGCGGCATTGTTGACCCCGTTGGTGATGGTACGGGAGACATAGTCAGTCCCTTCAACGCTGGTATCGAAGTCATCGGACCCGATCGTTTCGGCAGAAGTGATAGGGGTGGATACGGCGAGCAGCCCGCTCAGGCTGATGAGCGCGGCAAGATTCTGAATTGATTTGAATGTCATGGATGGATTTGGGGTTCGAATCGAATAAATTTTCGCAACAAAGTGCGACAATGCAAGAATGCCACCACCCCATAATGACAGGGTAAAGGCCATCGGATTGGTAGGATATAAAAACTCTACCCGCTCCGACGAACGGGTCGGCAATTGATCTTACTCGGGAACAGCGTCCCACTTGGAGATCTGAGGAAATCAGCTTCTCCGGCGGCGTGAAAACAGGAAACCAATGCCTCCGAGGAGCATTGTGGAAGTGGTAGGCTCTGGAATCGGCACAATGGTGCCTTCCAGAATGAAGTTATCGACAGAATAAGGTTCGACCGGATCCGGAGTAACTGTATCACGGAGTCCGAATCGAATTTGGATGACATCCCCATTGACCAATCCGGTGATGGCGTCTGGATCAACATCACCCGCCGCGATCGATCCGCCCCCCGGAACCTTGTCAAAAGTCTGGTTCGAGGTGAAGGGAAACTCATCCACCCGAGCAGCATTGCCACCCACTGCATGAGTCAAACTGTAACGACTTCCTGTGTTGTAATACTGCCCCGTGAAATCGATGGCAAATCTATCAATCGTGATCGTCTCACCCGCACCCAAACCTCCCACGGTGAAATTGAAGAAAACTGCCTGAGCGACGTTTCCATTCGTGCCAATCAAGGTGGTGTCGGAGACTCCATTACCAGTCCCGAGAGACCACTGGCTGCCGAAGTTCAGATCGCTGGAGCTGCTGCCACTGAGAACAGTGGTGACGGCGGCAGTCGAGAAATCATAATATGCCAAGGTGACGGCATGAGCCGAAGTGGCGATGAAAGTTGCGCTAAGTGAGAGTAAGACTTTTTTCATGGGTTGGATTTTTGTTCCATCTCCATGATCCCACTAAATCCCCCCACCTGTCTACCCCGTCTTTAGAGGGTAAAACCGGCACTGCCTTCGACATGCAGGAGAATTTACCGCGGCTTGGGAGCTCGCCCGCAAGATTCTCCAGCTTGAACAGCAGCCCAAGCCTACCCGAACCTGCTCATCGACACCGCACGGACCCAAAGGATTAGAAAAGCTCAGCAGCCTCATGGCGATCCAGCGCCAATGTTGAATCCCACCGAAAGTTCTGAATTCAGTTCAACCTTACTCCTGCTCCGCTCCCATATGCCAAAACCGTTTAACATCCCGTGGGTCTAAGGGCATGCCCGCATCAAACAACTCTCTATCGGGCATGACCCACTCGGCCCTCAAGGCAGCCGGTCCCCAAATATTACGATGATCTCCCGCCCAAAGGCGCAAAGTCCTACCGTTGACACTTCCATCGAAATTGAGAAGATCAGCGGAACGCCACCTCCGGTTTTAAGGACGTAGGATGACTCGGTCGCACGGCTACGAAATGGACCCAGCACTGATAGAATTCGGCTGGAGGATTTTTATGATTGAGATCGGAATAGATGTAGCAGGAGAACTTTAGTTCATGAGAACAAAAATTAAAACAAGACGGATGGACGGATTCTGGAGAGCACTCTTTCTTACTCGTCTTCTTATGCTAGGCGCTGGCTCATGTGCGGCGCCGGCTCTGATGGCAGCGGAGCAGCCTTTATATGAGATGCAGAAAGAAGCTGAATCGGAGGTTATCTGGACTCGAACGACGATTCCGGCCAACGGCAAAGTAGACTTGGCCGATCTGAGCGGTGAGGGCGTGATATCCAGTCTCTGGTGCACCTTTGACGTGAAGGTTCGCGAGAAGTACAATTATCTGGGGCGCGCGATCGTGATCAACATGTACTGGGATGATGCCGAAAAGCCTGCCGTCTCAGTACCCTTGGCGGACTTCTTCGGGCAACCCCTTCAGGTTCAGGGGACTGACAATGCGCTGTTCAATTCTTCCAACGGCTGGGGCCTTTTTAACTCACTCATCCCGATGCCCTTTCGTTCGTCGGCTCGCATCGAACTCGTCAACGACTCCGATATCCGTTGCATCTTTTACTATCAGGTTAATGTGAATTACAAGAAGCTCTCCGACGACGCCCTTTACCTGCACGCCTACTGGAGCCGGCAGACAGGGGTTGGCTTTAGGGATCAATTTACGGTTTTACCTGAAGTCCAGGGTCAGGGGCGCTATCTCGGGACAACATGGGGCATCATTCAGGATGATGTTCAAAAACGATGGCCGTGGTATGTCCGGCCAGTGAAGATTGATTTTGACGACAAAAAGAACAGCACAAAGCCTGATGGTTCGAGTATTGAAGTTGGCACCCTGGATGACTATCTCGGGTCGGGTTGGTGGTCAAGTGAGGCAACACCTGGATCTTATTCGTTTCCCTACACGGGGCGTTCCTACGTTAGTGTTGATGACCAGAATCGATTGTCTGTGGTTTGTTACCGATATTACATCATTGACCCGCTATGGTTTCACAAAAAAATATCAATGCAGATAGGCCCTCATCTTTCCAAGAAGATCAAGGAACGCTCCTCGGACTGGAGCACGACGGCCTATTTTTACCTCAATAAACCGGAGAATAATCTGCCTGCCATTCAGGACACTACCATTCGAACCTTGGGTTTTTAGACCTTCTGAACCCTCGAAACCCATCACATCCACCGTTCCCCTCCAACAGGATCGCCCTCACTACCGCTCCACTCCGAAACGCCAAAATCGCCTGGCTTCCGTCGGGTCTACCGGAATCGCCACATCACGTAGCTCGCCATCGGGCGTGATCCACTCCGGCTGCAGCGTGACAGGATCCCAGCGGCCAAGGTTGTCACCCGTCCAGAGCTGCAGGATGCTGCCGATCACACGGCTGTCGTAGGTATAGGTAAGCACGGGGCTGGCGCCAAGGTGCAGCCTCGGGAGGTGGTCGGAGCCGGCATCAGAGATGGTCGGATCAAGCGCCAGCCACTGCTCGACGATATTGGCAAGCCCATCACCTTCCGGGTCGGCCTGTGGCTGGGCGTCCTTGCCAGTGAGCGAGGGATAGCCTGCCATGAACTCCGAAAAACTCTGGCCTGCTGAATTGTCCTGCCCCCAGGTGATGGAACTGGCTGCGGGGTTTCCCGGATACCAGACCGCCGTGCAATTTTCGAACACTCTCTCGTATCGGTCGGCGTATTCCACGGCATCGGATAGGGGCTCTCCAAGTGCGTAGCCATATTCCGGATGATTCGGAATGTCATCGATCATTCGATGATCATACCCGGAGCTGTCCCAACGGAAGAAGGTGTAGTCATTCGCGACGATGAGATACGCTGCGAGCGCATCTTCAAAATCCTCGCCACCCCGACAGATGATATATTTGTCCGTGGCGACATCGAGCAAGGTGTCGATGAGCAGTTTTCTCTCCGCCGTGGTATCGCAGGGAAAACTGAGGAAGGCTTCGACATAGACGCCATCAGCATGATCCAGATATTCCGGCCCAGCCTGAATCGTCGTATCAAGAACGCGGAATCCGTTGAAGATCACGATTCCATTCAGGGCATCCATGGCGGCCTTGACTTGAGCACCGTATCCGGCGACGTCGGTTTTGACGACCGCATCGACGAAGACTCCGGAAATCTGGGCAATCTCAGGCGCTGCATCGACCATGCCGTTGGCAACACCCACCCACCAATCGGTGAACTCCGGGTTGCTCCACTTCCATTGGAGAGTCCCCGGCCATGATCTTCCATGGGGTTCAACAAAATCCTCTCCGGCATTCAACGCGGCTGCGGAGGATTCAAAAACGTCTTCATAAGGAAGCGCACTGTTCCAATAGAAGAGCACCTCGATGTCGCTATTCCGGTCATGGTAAACCTTTGAGGAAACCCTTGAGGCCTGTTCCGTACACAAGGAAGTGCCCCAGTAGTCTCGGGCATGCCGCTTCTCTGTCGTGAACAGGTGAAAGTTCTGCTCGATGATATCGAGCTGGCTGTTGTTCCAGCCGGACCCGATTCCCGAGCCGATGTTGTAGGCATGGCCGTAGAGGCGCACCTTGCTCCAATCGGCTGGTACGATGGGCGCACCGTGCAAGAAGTTAGCCAAACACAGCAACGCTGGGGCCATCACGGTTCTAAGCCCGAGTCGTCTCCTGCTACTGGTTCTTCTTCGCATGAAAATGGGATTCCCGAGTGCCTACTTGTGAATCGGAGGCAAAGTGGAGAACAGTCCGGCAGGCAGGCCTTCCTTGTTGTAGAGATTCGCCTTGGTCGGATTCGGTTGCCAAGCAAAGCGGACACCTGTGGGGGATTTCACACCGGGGTGGGAGATCTCGACCTTATCGGGACCGATGATCCTAGCGTCCGCCCATCTCCAACCGCTATCTTCGTCACAGATTTCAAATCCCTCCAACGGGGCGTCGATGACTTTCGCGGGTTTGGTGAGCGACTTTTCGGCAATCACAAGGCCGCTTCCACTGTGATCGAAGGTCACCACCATGACGCTCCCCTTCTTCTCATGGGAATGATAGAGCGGTCCGGCCGGAACGATGTCTGTTAGACCGTAGGTCTTGTGAAGAGCCCACTTCGAAAGGCGCAGGCCGACGTCGTACTTGTTCCTCGGATGAATGTCCTTTTCCTGGCCGACGTCATTGAGCACAGCCATGCCGGTATTCGGGATACTTGTGGAGGCGAGGCGGATCTGGTTGCTGATGGTGAGCCAGTTGTTCTTTTCGTTGATCGGTTCCTCTTTTGAAGTCCAGTGGTTGGCAAGTTGGCAGAAGTAGAAAGGAAGGGCCGCGAGTCCCCATTCCTTCCGAATGCCGGAAACGAGCATCTCAAGCATCGCGCCATATTGGTGGGCGTGGTTCTGGTTGTGCGATTCGCCCTGATACCAGATCACCCCACTAATGGCATAGGGTACGAGCGGATGGATCATGCCGTTGAAGATGGTGCCGGGCCTGCTGGGTGAGTCGGCCGTGGGAACATCCGGCTTGCGTGGCGGGCGTCCACGCCCACCAGCGGCCTCCCACCCGACCATCGCTTCCTGGTACTTCTTCTCCTCTGCCGCCGGGTCGTAAGCGGCGATCCTCGCTTTCATGTCAGGCATGGTTTGCTCGTAGCCTGCGCGATAGCTTTCGTTTGCCAACCACGCGGAGGGCGGAATGAAGGGGTCGATGCGCTGCGCCCCCCAAGAGACGTTAATGACTCCCACGGGGCGGTCGAGCTTCTCACGGAGTTCCTTGGCGAAGTAGTAAGCCGTCGCCGAGAAATCGCCCACCTTGTCAGTTGTGGCGGACTGCCAACTCCCGTTGAAGTCACGTTCTCCGGAAGCGAAGACAGCACGCTTTTCGACCAGAAGGTGGCGAAGGTAGGGATCGTCGGCATTTCGGATCTCCCTGGCGTTGAATGCGGTCACGGCTTCGTAACCGGGGTCTTTGGTGCGACGCGCCATCGATGACAGCGTGCTCTCCATGTTCGACTGGCCCATGCACAGCCACACTTCGCCAACGAGAACCCTCCGAATTTCCCGTGATTCGCTTCCGGCCTTCACGATCATCGTCTTCTCGTCGTAGGAGGCCGCGACCGGATCGAGAACCACGGTCCATCGTCCTTCCGAATCGATCAAGGTGGACTTGGATTGGCCGGAGAAAGTGACCGATACCTTCATCGCCGGTTCCCCCCAGCCCCAAACCGGAATTCCCTCGCCACCTTGGAGCACGGCTCCGTCGGAAAAGACGGCGGGCATTCCGAGATCCGCATGGGCTGACGGAATGCTCATGCCGGTCATGCCGATGGCGAGTAGTCTTGAAAGTAACGTCATGAATCTCAGTTGGGGAGGGAAGAGAATGGGCGTGCGATTTGCTGATTCACCCGATAGACGGCAGTTCGTAACCGCTTCGACGAGGGCGGCTTTCCATGGCTGCTGCGCCGGGATTGCCAACGACGGTTTCAGCCGCGGGGTCCCATCGAAGCTCTTGGCCAAGACGTTCCGCAATCGCGGCGAGCTGGCAGATCGTCGCCGAACGGCGGCCGACCGTGGCCGGACAGATCGTCGGCTCACGTGACTTGATCGAATCGATAAAGTTCTTTCGGTGATCCTTTGACTCCATGACCTGAGTGTCACGATCGGTGAAGCGATGACGCACCAGTTCCTTCGGCATGGTGGCGATCTGGCCACGGCTGACATGCACCTCACCCTCGGTGCCGATGAAACGTATCATGTGGCCGTGGTCGGGCTTCCGGTCGCGCCAGACGGTAATTCCATCGGCATAACGGTAGTGGTGATATTCCGCTCCCCGGAAGCCCTTGGGAACGAACTCGACCGGCCCGGTATCGTCACGACCCAGCGCCCATTGGACGATGTCGAAATGGTGCGCGCCCCAGTCGCCAAACTTTCGGCTACCATAGTCCCAGTAGCAGCGCCACCCGCCCCCATAACTGCTTTTCACTCGGTTCTCCGAATATTCGTAGAACGGGGTAGGCCCCAGCCAGCGATCATAGTTGAATCCATCCGGCACCGCAGCAAACTCCTCCTTTTCAGGCGGCTTAGGGAATTCCCCAAGCCTGCAGTAGACCTCCTTCACCTCACCGATCAGGCCATTGCGGATCAGATTGGCTGCGATCCGGAAGTGCACGGTCGAGCGCTGCTGGGATCCTACCTGCACGATTCTTCCATACTTCCTTTCAGCCTCCACCATGAGCTTCCCCTCTTCAATCGTGAGAGTCATCGGCTTCTCCACATAGACATCCTTGCCCGCCTTCATCGCGGCGATCGCGATCGCCGCATGCCAATGATCAGGAGTCGTCACGCACACTGCATCAATGTCGGGATTCGCGAGAACCTCCTCGAAACGTGATGTGGCGAGGATGCCCTGGTGCCCCCTGCTCTTGAGGATGTCCACCGCCTTGTCGACCTGCTGCTTTCTGAGGTCACACACCGCGATTGGCTGCACGTCCTTCATCCCGGCAAAGGTCTTGAGGTGACCGTCGGAGATCAGACCCATCCCGATGAATCCTATTCCGATCCGGGAAGCGGCTCCCGCCTTGTTGGCATTACCCAATGTTTCCGCCCGGACGATCTGGGGTCCCGCCATCGCCGCCCCGGCTACGGCGATCGACGTTTTGAGAAAGTGGCGGCGCTTGATTCTTGGTGGTGGCTCCATGGCCTGACGATACTAAGCGAGGAATCCGCATTCGAGCTACCCTGTTTTCATAGGGCGGCTGTAATCCTCTTAGGATGACGCACGGGTTTCGCGATGTTGAGGAGGCACCCCCTAAAATAGACTGCTCCACGACTTGTGTCCGAATCTCCGGCTACCTACCTGTCCTAGGATAACCTTGGAAACGATTCTAAAAACACCAGCTCGACATTACCACGCAATACACGGACGTCCAAACGGATTCGCCCTGATCATCGTCCTGTCCCTCTCACTCCTTCTTGTCCTGCTCTGTCTGGGATTGCTGTCCCTCAGCCAAATCTCGCTCCGCTCGAGTTCGCAAAACAAGCATCGCTCGGTGGCGCGTTCGAATGCTCGATTGGCCTTGCTGTTAGCGATCGGCGAGCTTCAAAAGGCCGCAGGAGCTGACACCCGGATCACAGCCTCTGCCGAAGCGGTCGCCGGGGTCAATGGCCCCTCCCAGCTTACGGGCGCATGGCGGTCCTGGGAAGGTCAGGATCATGATCCTGAAAGCGGCCTGCCAACGAGTCCCGACTATGCCTCAAAGCTCACTCGTTCCCAACCCGCCGACTCCGGCTCGAACGGGCACTTCATCACTTGGCTCGTTTCTGGTCCAGAGCGTGGAAATGATGCCGCCTCCCCACCTGAGCTGAAAGCAGGAGCTGGAACCACCCCCCTTCTCTCAACGGGCAGCCTGAAACCGGGAAGCGAGAAGGAGGTTCACCTGAGAGCGACTGCAGTCGAAGATGGAGGAAGAATCGCGTGGTGGATCCAGGGCCAGAATTCCAAGGCCCTCGTCACCCCACCTGAAGCCGAACCATTAGACTCCCGGAGCTGGAGCCGTCGACTGGCCTCCCACGGGCGTGCCGAGGCGAGCGACTTCGGATTCGGCGAGCCTGAAGAACTGGCATTGGCGGCTTCCTACAAGAGCCTCGATCTGATGTCCAACTCCCTGGCACACGGTTCTGGCAGAACCGTTACGACCGAGTACTTCCATGATATGACGAACTGCTCACGGGGGCTCCTGACAAACTCGGCCAACGGCGGCTGGCGGCGGGACCTGTCCCTGTTCTCGGAGCTTGCCCACCCGTCTTCGGACAAGCTGCCAAGAAGCGGACTGGCGGTGTTCTCCAGGAAACCCGGGGAGGAACACGAGGCATCACTCAGAATCAGAGACGGTGGAGGGAAGAACGGAGCGATCTACCCATGGGCGACGGGCACGGAGGATTCGATGAGCTGGAACGCCTTGGTCGACTTCATGACCCTTTACAAAAAAGTCCGGCGGACTCCGAACGGAGAGCCTTACCTTGAGGCCTTCGATCCAACCACTCCGGACAACAGCGATGATCTCGCCGACGAGATCATGATCAGCCCCGTACTCGCGCGTAAGCACTGGATATTCTCCTACTGGTCGGTTCCGCAGGGAAACTTCTTCAACCCGCGCTTGATCAACAAGAATGTCATGACCTTCTGGAACCCCTACAACGTCGCCATCCAGTCCCGGGGAACTGGGCCCTACTACCAAGGAAGGCGGGAGGAGTCATACCCACGTTTCCACTTCGACATCAGCGTTGGAGGTGAAACCCGCTCCATTTCGTTGCAGAAAATGTTCAACGGTGACCAGCCCAACACCAGGGTTATCGTGGAGTTCGACGAAAGCAGTGATACCCTCTGGAAACCCGGAGAGTCCAGAATCTACAGCAACTCCGGATCCTATTCCAGGATTACAGCAACCCAGCAAGTCATCCGCGTACGGCCCGGATACCAGCCCGACGGAGGTAGCTACCGCGCATGGGACGGATATCCTGCGAGAAAAGGTCAAGACGAGGTAATGTCAGCCAGTATCCGCAATTCCGCGCCCGGCGACAGGTTCGAGTTTCATATCGACACCACCTTCACCGAAGGTTCCTCGAACCTGAAGAGGCAGGAGTTCTCAATGCCGTCGGCGACCTTTTCCGAAAAAATCCCGATTCCCACCCTGAACAACCGCAAGGCTCTGAAGCAGGTCGCGGGCGAAGGCAACGAGTTCCCCTTCGCAACCATTGTTTTCGGTCTACGAGACCTGCTCGCCGCGAACATCAGGACGAAAGGCTACATCAACACCAAGCCGATCCTTTCCTACGGCAGGGCGAATGGAGATGATTCCCTTGAGGACAGCTCCTATGATCTTCGTGTTTATGGAACCACGAGCTTCAACGCGCCGGAGATACCGAGTTCCGACGACGACCTGAGTTTTGGTAACGATCACAGCGGCTACGTCGGGACCTCGCACACCGCGCAGTTCGGAATTCCCCGCTGGGCGATCACCGAGCTGCCAACCCAGCCGCTGCTTTCGCTCTGCGAACTTCAGCATTTTGATATCGGATTCAACAATCCGCTTCCACCACGCGTAGCTCACCCTTTGGGCAACAGCAATGCGACACCAAAAATGCGACCCGAGGTCATGAAGCGTCCGGGGCTCACCGCCTACGACCATAGCTACGCGAGCAATCATCTGTTTTTCGACGACTGGTTCATTTCCTCGATCACACCCGACGGCAACGGAGCCGACCTGAGGGAAGTGCTCGCCGGCCATCTCACCGGCGAATCCCCGCTGCGAAACTCCAACTACCGCCCGGCCATCATTCTCAACGATTCCGCAGCCGAGGATACCGCAGACGAGATGCTCGACGATGAGGATGCATGGCGGAAGGTGGCCGCCGGACTGGAAGTCGAAGGCATGTTCAACATCAACTCGACGTCAAAGAACGCATGGTCCGCACTGCTGAAGAATCAGAAGAACTCCCGGGTGCCGACAATCAAGATCAATCCGTCGCAGGCGGGTTCCTGGGAAGCCGAACTCGATTCGACAAACAACAATCCTTTCAGCCGGACGTCGGTGGTTTCCAGCGGCGATGCCACGCCACCGGACAACTCGCTGCTGGTCGAGCCTTTCGACATGACGGACACGCAGATTGATGCGCTCGCGGAGGAAATCGTCGAGCAGATCAAGAAGCGCGGGCCCTTTCTTTCCCTGTCGGAATTCATTAACCGCCAACTTGGCACCGATGATGATCTGGCACTCGCAGGTGCCGTCGAATCCGCACTCGTGGAACTGTCAAAGTCAGCTTCTACGGAAAGGAATCCCTACTCCGCCATTCAGAAATCCTTCCCGCAACAAGCCTCGCAGTTCAGTGATAGAAACGAAATTCATGCCTATCCTGAGGCCGCCGAAGGCTCTGCCGTCTACGGCACGCCTGGCTGGGGAAGGCAGGCGGATATCCTCAGACCGATTGCACCGATCCTTTCCGCACGGGATGACACCTTCATCATCCGTGCATACGGAAGCTCGGTTGAACCGGGCACTGGCGATATCAAGGCCCAGACATGGTGCGAAGCGATAGTCCAACGAAAGTCTGCATATGTCGACTCGACTGACCCAGCGACCGGCTCGGTCGATCTCTGCCCGGCAAACAAGACCTTCGGACGAAAGCTCGACGTCATCTTCTTCCGCTGGCTCTCCGCAGAGGAAGTCTAAATCCGGATTCCTGAATTTTGAGAACCTTCATCATCATCGCCACGGCACTTTGCACCCTTATACCGCTGCGTCAGGCATCAGCCGATCGCACGGCCCAGATTGTCTTTATCGAGGCAGCGCCGAAAAGCCCCGCCAAGACGGTGGCTCACCTACCCGACGGAGCTACTCTCGAGATCGAATTGGCAAGGCACAACTTCTCGGAATCCTTCAGTATGCCATCGGGAAACCTGGAGCTTCGGTTCCTTGCAGCCGCACTTCCCAGGGAAGCCGGGATACCGGAGGGCGCTCCATCTGTTAGAATTCCTGAAAGCTGGAAGAAAGTCATTCTGCTGGCCGTTCCGGATCCCGCGAACAAAGTCTTCCCGGCCAGATTCCATGCAATCAACGCCAACCCCTCGGAGTGGAATGTCGGCGAGACCCTGTTCATCAACTTCACTGATAGGCACATTGTGGGAACCTTCGGAAACAGAACGCTGAAGCTGAAGCCCAAATCGAGAGTCATCGAGAAGGACGCGTCCAATGGCAAGAGCAGCTACCCGGTAAGGCTCGACTCTGCCAACGGAGACGGGATCAGAAGCGCGGCCAACCCCCTGATCCGGCAAACTTGGAGACATTACGGAGACTTGCGGCAACTGGTGTATTTCCATACCGCCGCCACCGGAAGCGTCAGCTACCGTTCGTTCACCATCCATGACCTATAGTGGAAATCGGAGGAAAGGACTTCTCAAGAAACATAATGTTCAGTTTCTTAGGAGCGCTCAGCCCGGCTCTACCTTCAACAATATGGCGAATACCGAAAGATCCCTACCGGCAATCACCACTCTTTTGACCATTGGCATCAGCTACCTGGTGACGATACGGGCAAGCGCAGACGAACTCGGGGCAAAAAGCCTCGTCAACCGGTTCCAGGAAGCGTCGCTCTCAGAACTGGAAGCGCGGAAGAAATATGTCGAGGCCAAGCTGGATGACCTGCCCAGAAGCAGCATGCGCAGCGGCAGTGGTTCTATCGGCTACCGTTCGAACGGGTTCAGCTCTGAAGACCAGGAGTTGTGGGTCGAGATCCACCTCGATCAACCATCGGTGATCGATCAAATCGTTCTCGTTTCCACCATCTGGCGGAGCATGACCGATGGGTTCCAGGCGGATGGATTTCCCTCGCGATTCCGGATTCGGGCCGGAACGGATGATGATCCCGAGGGTCAGATCGTCGCTTCATTCACCGAGGATGACGAGCTCTTGCCTAGGGTGGCACCGGTCATTGTTCCGGTGAATTCACTCATGGCATCCTGGGTGCGAATCGAAACTCAGCGCCTCTCCCGGCGGGCAATCGACAACCGGGCCGCACTGCAGATGTCGGAAATCCTGCTATTCAGCGGACCGATCAATGTCGCGCTTCATCAACGGGTGTCCGCTACATCAAGTCAGAACATCGTGCCCTTCGCATGGCACGAGGATCACCTCGTCGATGGCTACATGCCTTATCTCGTCAACTCCGCAAAAGGCGGTCAAAGCGTCGCATACATTAGCTCCATCGTCGACCGGCCGAAAATCATGCTGGATCTTGAACAGGACTACCCGCTCTCCGAGTTGCACCTCCATACCGTCGAGCAGGGAGACACCGTGCCGCAGGCCTACACCGGCACTTTCGGAATTCCCCAGCACCTTCGGGTCACCGGATCGAAAAGCGAGGACTTCGCGGACTCAGTCCTGCTATATGAGCTCTTTCCCGAAAGCCGGACTGAATACGGTCCAGTCATCATGAGCCGCTTCAATGAAGTCTCCGTTCGCTACGTGAAATTCGAAGGCGATAATGAGATCGATACGTCGGTCGGCCAACTGGAAAACGAACGATTGGGCTTTGCGGAGATCGCGCTCTATTCAAAGGGAACGAACGTGGCCCTCGGAAAAACCGCTACGGCAAACCACAGTCCCAATTCTCCCGGACGCCTGATCACCGCACTGACGGATGGAATGAACCTCTACGGGGAAATCCCGCCCTTGCGTGACTGGCTTGAGAACCTCGCCTACCGCCACAAACTCGAAACGGAGCTCCCTTTGATCGTCGCCGAGTTGGGAAATCGCTATGATCGCCAGAAATCCAGGTTGTCGCTCATGACTTGGATCGCTGCGATTTTTGCAACTTCGATCGGCTTCATCATGCTGATAGAGAGGAATCGACGAATGAAGCAGGCAGATAAGATTCGTCGCCGCATCGCCGCCAATCTACACGACGAGCTCGGAGCGGATCTCCACGCCATCGGCCTCCTCGGCGATCATGCGATCAATGTGGTCGATTCACGGGAAGAACTCATCGACACCGCGAGGCGTATCCGCTCATTGACCGAAGAGACCGGAGCCACCGCCCGACATTGCACCAATATGCTCGAATCAGGCATCGAAGGAGCCAACTTCATTACCGAGATGAGGCGGGCGGCATCCCGCCTGATGGACGACACCAACTATCATTTCAGTGTGGAAGGGGCCCAATATCTGACGAGGCTCAAACCCAGAAGGCGGATCGATCTGATGCTTTTCCACAAGGAGTGCCTGATGAACACCATCCGGCATTCCGATGCCACCCAGGTAAGGTCGAAATTGTCCGCTTCTCAAAAAATGATCCTTCTCGAAGTTGTCGACAACGGGATCGGTTTGGAGGGACGAGTCCCGCCCTCCCTAAAGCGCAGAGCCAAGCTGATGCGAGCCGAGGTCACCTGCGCCCAGCCGGAGACAGGAGGGAGTCGAATCGTCTTGTCTCTAAGGCTGAGAAAATTCCAAGGTCTGCTATGAAATTCCCCTTGAAGGTCTTTTTGATCGAGGACAGCCCGAAGTACCGGGAAGTGATCGATCTTTCGTTCCGCAGGCACGAGAAGATCGACATCTGCGATCAGTTTGGAACGGCCGAGAAGGCTCTTGCAGTGCTGGGGAAGCTGCCACCGGAGAAATTGCCGGATGTCATTCTGCTCGACCTCAACCTACCCGGGATTTCAGGAATCGAAATGATACCAAAGCTCAAGCAACTTGCTCCCGAAGTAGAGATCCTCATCCTAACTCAGTCCGAGCGTGAGACGGACATTTATAACGGCATCACGCGCGGGGCCTCAGGCTACTTGCTGAAGTCCGCGACGATCCGGGAGATTGAGGATGGAATCCTCAGCGTGGCCGCAGGTGAGGCATCACTTGATCCGGGAGTCGCCAAATACATCCTCAAATCGATGAAGCAGCTTCATGAACCCGGGGCAACCGTGAGGAGTCTGTCTGCCCGCGAACTCGAAGTCCTGCAGCTGCTTGCCGAAGGTCTGGTCCAGAAGGAGATAGCACATAGTTTGGAGATTGGCGTGACCACCGTGGCCTATCACATCAAGCACATCTACGAGAAGCTCAATGTCCAGAATGCCCCAGCGGCTGTCGCCAAGGCGTATCAATCCGGAGTTTTCCGGCAGGGTCCCGGGCTATCCTAGGGAAGCAATCCGAAAATCCCTGCACCGTTTTGGGCTGCAGATCGATGGTTCCCTCAATTTTCTTCGAGATGATCAGTTCAGGGCTGCTGCGTGCTCTCCTGACTCCGGCAATACTCACGATCGTAGAGCGCGAACACCGGAGAACCACAACGAAGGCTGCCACTCTCAATGCCTAACAGGAGGCTGGCGGAGGCCGGGGGCGGCAGGTTCGGCCGCCAGACCAAACGCCGCCTCCGCACCCCCTAAAATAGATCATCAGTTTCTTACTCCAAGGCGTTATAGTGCCCAGCCAGCCCGAAACCGGAACGACCTCAAAACATGCGTATCGTCACCAGAGCCTCCATCATCCTTGGCTTCCTCACCACTTTCACCGCCGGCCTACCCGCCGTAGAGTCAGGAACCAGGCCCACCAACCGACCCATCTCGGAAGCATCGTTTCCCGAGTTCTCATGGGACCGCGTCCCACTATACATGCACATCCGCAAGGATGACTCCTTCTCGCCGGAGGAAATCGCCTTCATCTCGAAGTTCCCTCTCATCGTAACAGTTTAGCTGTTTTTTTGATCAGGATGAATTGCTGAAAAGGACGTCCTGAGCTTTCGCGGCGGTGCCGGTCAGGAGGCTGCGGAAGAGATCGAGGACGGAGCTCTGCTGGAGTTTTGCGGT
>NZ_JBATWY010000201.1:0-1747 GCF_049672945.1 Haloferula sp.
GACTGGTGATGCCTTCAATGGCGGCAACCGATCCGTTCGGATTGAAGCGGATATCCATCGAAGGCTCACCACTGTTGTCGACATAGCGGGTCGCGATTTGGCCATTGCGGGCAAGCTCACGAAGCACTTCATCACTTGCGATGAATCGACCCTCACCATGTGATACAGGGATGACGTAACGATCGCCGATCTTGGATCCTGCGAGCCAAGGAGAGAGGTGGCTCTCCACCCGGGTTTGGACATAGCAGGAAACGTGGCGTCCGATCTCATTGTGGGCCAGAGTCGGGGCATCGGCAGAGGGCTCCCTGATCTCACCGAAGGGAACCAGCCCAGTCTTTATGAGCGCCTGAAAGCCATTGCAGATCCCAAGAATCAGCCCGTCCCGATTCTTGAGGAGGTCCATGACGGCATCGGCGACCCGCGGGTTATGAAGCACTGTGGCAATGAACTTGGCCGATCCGTCTGGCTCATCCCCGGCGCTGAATCCGCCAGGCAGCATGAGGATTTCTGAGGCTCGGATCGAGTCGGCAAGAGCCTTGAGTGACTCATCAAGGGCCTTGGGCGTGAGGTTTCTGAAAACCTGGATCGAGGGAATGGCACCTGCCTCTGAGAAGACCTTGGCCGAATCGTATTCGGAATTGGTGCCGGGAAACGCGGGGATGATCACCCGTGGTGCAGCACTCGAAGTGGGGAGGGAGCGTCGGGTTGGAGCGACCGGCTCAGTCCTCACCTCGCGCAACGGTGATGCTGACTCCGCTCGTGTCGGATAGATCGGCTCAAGGGTCGAAGTCCACGAGTCGACCAGTTCGGCCAGTGGCATTTCCTCATCGCCGGCCTTGAGATGCGCTTCGGCGAGAGTTTTCCCAATGACTTCTGCTCCGAGTTCGAGCGGAAGGGCGTCGGTATGCTCTATGAGAAACGAGAATGGACGGGCTGACAACAGATCGAGCTGAGCGGCGCTTTCAAGATCGGCCCCAATGTTATTGCCGAAGCAAGAGGTCGCAACGGCATGACCGAGGCCCGCCGATCCGATCGCCTTGACTGATAACAAACAGTCATTGGAATCGTGGAGCAACTTGGCGACTTCAAGGATCCGGGAGTAGTTCGGCAAGGACTCCTCCGTCAGTGGAATATCAACCAATGAGAGCGTCGAGCCTGTCGACTTGAACTCCGGAGAGCGAGCGCGGGACGCCAAGCCCGGCGCGAGTGCGAATGAGACCAATGTCGGGGGGACGTCCAAATCGTTGAACGAACCCGACATGGAGTCTTTCCCGCCAATGGCGGCGAGACGGAGTTCGTGTTGTGCTTCAAAGGCGCCGAGCAAGGACGCAAAAGGAAGCCCCCATCGTGTTGGGTCATCACCCAGCTTGGGGAAATATTCTTGGAGGGTCAGCCGGATGTCTGTGAGTTGCGCTCCGGCTGCGACGGCCTTGCACACCGACTCAGTCACTGCCCAAGAGGCGCCGTGGAATGGGGACCAACTGGCCACACTCGCGTTAAACCCCCAGGACATGAAGCTGCACGCATCGGTGTCACCCTCAAGCAGTGGGAGCTTCGCAACCATCGCATCGGGCGGGGTCAGTTGATGTTCGCCACCGAATGGCCACAAAACCGTGCCCGCACCCACAGAACCGTCGAAAATCTCGCCGAGACCTTTTTGTGAGGCGTGGTTGAGTTGTCCAAGGCGGCTCCTCACTCGCTGGAGCGTCGTTGTTCCTTGGGCTTCGTTTGCGGCGACAGGCTTGCC
>NZ_JBATWY010000202.1:0-1700 GCF_049672945.1 Haloferula sp.
CTTGAGTGGTTCCTCAGCCAATCGCTGCCGTGCTTCGCCCTCTTCGGGCGGCGGCGGAAGCTTCCGATGGCAAGCGCCGGGCCGGACAAGCAGCCCGCCATTACCGAGGCCACGCGCACCTTGATCGGCCTCGGCCACCGTCGGATCGTAATGTTGACGCGGCGGATGAGGCGCCTACCGGAACCGGGAGAAGTGGAGAGTTCCTTCCTTCGTGAGTTGGCCAGCCAAGACATATCACCCGGCCCCTACCACCTGCCGGATTGGGAGGAGAACATCGAAGGCTTTCACGCCTGCCTTGATCAGCTTTTCAAAGTGACTCCACCGACCGCGCTGATCATCGACGAAGCGCCGTTCTTCGTCGCAGCGCAGCAGTTTCTTCTCAGGCAAGGATTGCATGTACCGGACGACGTTTCGCTGGTCTGTACGGATGCCGATCTGGCCTTCTCCTGGTGCGATCCGCCAGTGACCCACATCCGCTGGGACAGCGCCCCGCTGGTGCACCGGATCGTGCGCTGGGCAAACAACGCCGCTCGCGGAACGGAGGACCACCGTGCGAGTTTCACGAAGGCAGAGTTTGTGCGCGGCGGCACGATCGGGCCGGTAATGGACTAATGGACCGATGATCCTAAATGGGAAAATGGAACCGCGAATGGACGCCAATGAACACGAATTTTCAGTGAGTTATGGGGATCGGACGGTTCACCCTGTGGGTGAGCGCTCTGGGTTATGTAACCGATCCATTTTCAGATTCCTATTAGCGTCCATTCGCGTTCATTCGCGGTTTCTAGGATCAACTACCGGGAATGCCTCGGAACCAAGCACAGCCTCCCTGACACACAGGCGACCGCCTTGCCACTCCGCCCGACATAGCCCGGTCTTTTTCGGGTTGGTCGCGCAATCCACGCCAATCACCTGAACCGAATCATCCACGCGAGTAGAATCGTCGCTTCTGCAATTTACGCAAAGAACGAGATCGCTAACTGAAACCCCTTCACTCGGACTTCGGCGACCTAACCTTCTTCTCAAGGATGGTATCTCTCAAGGCCTCGGATTCGTCGAGTTCGTCGGTGCGAAGGCTCATGCCCCCGTCGGTGCCAAGCTGACGCTGGACCACCTCTTCAGCATCGGCGAGGGCCTTGTCCCATTCCTCAAGAGCCATATAGACCCTCGCGCGTGCACGAAGATGATTCAGGCTGTAATCCGGCTTTCTGAGCTTGCGACCGCGATCATCGACCGCCTCCGGATCAAACGGTGGAGCCAGCCCCAAAATGAAATCCCTGGCCTCCTCGACCTTTCCATCCGCGATCATTTTCGAAACTTTGATCTCATCATCACGCACGACGACACTCTCCAAAGTCGTTTCCTTGCCTCGACCCGATTGCTTGGCCAGTCCAGAAATGGCTGCCGCCACCCGACCGTCACGCCCGAGGAGCATACAATTCAGGCTCTCGTCTTCCGAAAGGATCCCGACCTGCTGGACGAGCGGATTCTGCATGCCGCCAGGAACCATCAGCACTTCGCAAAGCGGCTCTTTTTCTCCGAATCCTTTCCGGATCGCTTCAGGGTCGTCACCAAGGATCGCGAGATAGACTTTCAAATCGCCACCGGGACGCTTTGCGGCCGCTTCGACAAGCGAGCCGAGATATCGGTCGGGCGACGGCGGCAGTCCGTCATCCCGTTTGCTGTTCCAAGGTCCCGGC
>NZ_JBATWY010000203.1:0-5248 GCF_049672945.1 Haloferula sp.
TGAAAAACTCAAATGGGAACCTGAAGTCGATCTCCAGACCGGCATGGAGAAGACCTACCACTGGATCAAGGAAGAGTTCGAGAAGCGCAAGCGCGGCGAACACGTGATCCAATAATCCTGCCCCGCCACTTCCTGTTCGCCGATGAGATTTGCGATTGTTGCAGACTCACGGCGAGCTTGAGTTGCCGAAGAGGTCCCTGGGCCTTGCAATCATCGTTTTCCTCAATTCTCAACACGATCGTGTTGGGATCGCATTTCGGGAAGAGCGGTGACCTCCGCTGCTCCTCGGAGACTGCAACTCATGGACATCATTCGGGTTATCGGGCTGCCATTGGCCTGCACGGACTATGCGGGGGCGGTCGAATGGATTCTCGCGAAAGCTTCCGCTCGAGAAGGCGCGATTGCCGTCGAGGCGGCGAATACCCACGTGGCGGCGATGTTCCGACACGATGAAGCGTTCAAGAAGTCGATGGATCGCTTCGACTTTGTGGTCCCTGACGGAATGCCGTTGGTCTGGTCGATGAATCTCCAGTTGGATTCGGGAAAGCGCCTCAAAGATCGAGTTTACGGCCCGACCCTGATGCTCGAAACCGTCAAGGCGACGGAGGATCGGCCGTCCTTCCGTCACTTCCTGTTAGGTGGTAAGGAAAGCACCCTGGAGAAATTGTCCGAGAATCTTCTTCGCGACCATCCCGGTGTCGAAATGGCCGGTTCCTACTCTCCTCCCTTCGGAGAGTGGCCCGCCGACGAGAATGAGCGGATCTTCGCGAAGATCGTGGAATCGGGAGCAAATCTGATCTGGGTCGGACTGGGTTGCCCGAAACAGGAGCATTGGATCGCCCAAAATAAGGACCGACTGCCGCCGGGCGTTTACTTCGGGATTGGGGCGGCTTTCGCCTTCCATGCAGGCGAAGTCTCCCAGGCACCCCAAATCCTTCAGAAGAGTGGACTCGAATGGGCTTATCGGATCGCCGCCGAACCCCGACGATTGTTCAAACGCTATCTGGTTCACAACAGCCTGTTCGTCTGGTACTGGCTTCGCGATCAAGCCAGGAACGACTGATCCGGATAAGCGGACGACAATAATCTCCAGTTTTTAAAATTCGATTACCCATTCTAAGATAAGCTCATGCCAAGTGACATTCACCCCCACGCCACCCTGCCTCGTCATTTCAAGGAGGTCCTGCTCGGCCAGAAAGGATGCGTCCTCTGGTTCTGCGGTCTCTCTGGATCGGGGAAATCGACAATCGCGTCGGCTCTCGAACAAGTCCTTCACGACAAGGGGCGCTTCTGCATTCGTCTGGATGGCGACAACTTGCGCACCGGACTCAATGGAAACCTGGGCTTCACCGACGACGATCGCTTGGAGAACGTTAGGCGGACGGCCGAACTCGCCAAGATTCTGGCGGCCAATGGTGTGATCGTTTTGTGCTCACTGATTTCACCGCGCGGTGCCTTCCGGGATCTCGCCCGCGGTATCCTCGATGAGGATTTTACTGAGATCTACGTCAAGGCCGACTACGCCACTTGCGAGGCTCGTGACCCGAAGGGCCTCTACGCCAAGGCAAAGGATGGCAAGGTGAAGCATTTCACCGGACGCGACAGCAGTTTTGAGGAACCCCAGGAGCCCGATCTCGTGCTCGATACCGAAAAGCTCAGCGTCGAGGACGCGGCCTTTGAAGTGCTCGAATACCTGCGAGGCAAGGGGATCGCGCTGTAGTCGGTTTCTGGGTCCCTACTAACGGGGCCGAGACTGAGCGCACCATCCAGTGTAAGTTGAAAATTGAACCGCCAAGACGCCAAGATCGCAAAAAATCTCTGGCTATCATCCAAGCATGGAATCATCACCCACCTCGAAGAGATCAAAGCTTGGCGGCCTTTGCGCCTTGGAGAGAGTGGCATTCGGTTAACGCGATTTTCGGGGTTGATGGAGCTTGGCCAAGGCCGCGTCAAATGTCTCATAGTCAAAGGTCAAGAGTCCCCAAGCTCACCAGGGCAATCGAGCTACGGGGAAACCAACCCCAACTGAGCACATTCTTGGACCAGGATGGATTGGATTTTGGAGTCATCGTCTGCGATCAACGGCCGGCACTTGGCCCAATCACGATGGAAAACCTGATGATTTCTGAATCTCATTGCCTACATCCTTTTGATCCTATCCATCCTGGTCCGATCCTTCCCTAGCTTGATCGCCCTGCCAAACTCACATGGTCCCAAGGACTCCAGTCGTTCGACAGTTCGGACTTTCGACTTTCAGACCTTCGACATTTTGACCCGAGCGACCGCTGAAACGAGTGCCATCCGTCTTGGCGGTGAATCTCTTCCGCTGCTTCGCCCGCCAATTTTCTCGGAAAACCCACGTCTTTACGTAAGAGGCGAGGCTGCACCACTGGGGTAACTTCCTCCCGTCCGACCTCCCTCGGATCCACTCCCCGAACCATTACATTACTAAATTACCCAAGTAACTAATTATTACTTGTCAATCCCCCTCGAGATCGCTTTTCTGCGCGCCGCCGCCCCGCTGGGGTATCGCCATCCGCCTCTAACACCCTCCCACTGCCCCCCGACCCGGCCCATCACATCATGCCGAACTACCAACTTTCCCACCTCGACCAACTCGAAGCCGAGGCGATCTTCATCCTCCGCGAGACCGCGGCCCAGTTCCAGAAGCCCGGACTGCTCTTCTCCGCCGGCAAGGATTCGATCGTCATGGCCTGGATCGCCCGCAAGGCCTTCTACCCGGCACGCATGCCGTTCCCGCTGGTCCACGTCGATACCGGACACAACTTCCCCGAGACCATCGTCTACCGCGATGAATTCGCCGAGAAAATCGGAGCGCGCCTGATCATTGGATCGGTCCAGAAATCGATCGATGAAGGCCGCGTCGCCGAGGAAACCGGCGCGGATGCCTCACGCAACCGGCTTCAGACCACCACGCTGCTCGACACCATCGAAGAGCATCAGTTCGATGCCGTGCTCGGCGGTGGACGTCGCGACGAAGAAAAGGCGCGGGCGAAAGAACGCTTCTTCTCCCACCGCGACGACTTCGGTCAGTGGGATCCCAAGAACCAACGCCCCGAACTGTGGAATCTCTTCAACGGCCGCAAGCAAGCCGGCGAACACTTCCGCGTCTTTCCGCTGTCCAACTTCACCGAGATGGACATCTGGATGTACATGAAGCGCGAAGGCATCGTTCTTCCAAGCCTCTACTACGCCCACGAGCGCGAGGTGATCACCCGCAACGGCACCATCCTCGCCGTCGGAGATTTCGTCGAACCGCGTGATGGGGAAGTGGTGGAAAAGAAAATGATCCGCTTCCGCACCATGGGAGATGCCACCATCACCGGCGCCGTCGAATCGAGCGCCGACACCATGGAGAAGATCATCGAAGAGGTCGCCGCCGCCCGCCAGACCGAGCGCGGCAACCGCACCGACGACCAACGCTCCGAAACCTCAATGGAAGACCGGAAGAAGGAAGGCTACTTCTAAAACACTGAAATTCCAAAACGCTGAAAAGCTGAAATCAAATCAGCGCTTCGGCTCCATCCAACAGCTTCTCCATCTTCCTTTCAGTACCTCAGCTTTCAGCTTTCAGTTTTTCCCCAATGGACCTTCTCAGATTCACCACCGCTGGCTCCGTCGATGACGGCAAGTCGACCCTCATCGGTCGCCTGCTTTATGACTCCAAATCGATTTTCGAGGACCAACTCGAAGCCGTTGAGGAGAGCTCGCGCCGCCGCGGCGACGAACACGTCAACCTCGCGCTTCTAACCGATGGCCTCAAGGCCGAACGGGAACAGGGCATCACGATCGACGTCGCCTACCGCTACTTCGCCACGCCGAAGCGCAAGTTCATCATTTCCGATACCCCGGGCCACATCCAGTACACCCGCAACATGGTGACCGGAGCCTCGACCGCCAACCTCGCGATCATCCTCATCGATGCGCGCAAGGGCGTGATCGAGCAGACCAAGCGCCACAGCTTCATTGCCAACCTGCTGCGGATCCAGCACGTCGCGGTCTGTATCAACAAGATGGACCTCGTCGACTATGACGAGGAAGTCTACAAGCAGATCATCAAGGACTACGAGTCCTTCGCCTCACGGCTCGACAACATCGTCGACATCACCACCATCCCGATCTCCGCGCTCAACGGCGACAACGTCGTCGACAAGTCGGAGAATATGGATTGGTACCAGGGCCCCTCACTGCTCTATCATCTGGAAAATGTTTACGTCGGTGGCGAAGAGAACCACGTCGACGCGCGTCTTCCCGTCCAATGGGTGATCCGTCCGCAGAGCGACGAATGGCACGACTTCCGCGGCTACGCCGGACGAGTGGCCGGTGGCGTCTTCAAGCCGGGCGACGACATCACCGTGCTCCCCTCCGGATTCAATACCAAGGTCCGGGCGATCCATAGTTCGGAAGGTGAACTCGAGGAAGCCTTCGCGCCTCAAAGCGTCACCATGACGCTGACCAGCGAGATCGACATCTCGCGCGGCGACATGATCGTCAAACAGAACAACCCGCCCAAGGTCTCTCAGGACCTGGAAGCGATGATCTGCTGGTTCTCGAACAAGCCGATGGCTTCCCGCGCCAAACTGATCCTCCGTCACACCACCCGCGAAATGCAGGCCGTGATCCGCGACGTGAAGTACCTCGTCGACATCAACACCCTGCACAAGATCGAGGGCGTCGACAGCTTCGCCATGAACGACATCGGCCGCGTGACGATCCGCACCGCGAGCCCCGTCATCCACGACAGCTACCGCCGCAACCGCAACACTGGTTCCTTCATTCTGGTCGATCCCGGAACGAATGAA
This sequence comes from Haloferula sp., assembly GCF_049672945.1. Classification (NCBI taxonomy): domain Bacteria; kingdom Pseudomonadati; phylum Verrucomicrobiota; class Verrucomicrobiia; order Verrucomicrobiales; family Verrucomicrobiaceae; genus Haloferula; species Haloferula sp. The sequence goes on from NZ_JBATWY010000203.1 coordinate 4,824, forward strand.
ACGGTCGCGGCGGGGATGATTGTGTAGAAAAGCTGAAAGCTGAAAAACTGAAAAGCTGAAATGAAAGGCAGGGGAACTGAAGAGGTTCGGCAAGCTCTTCCGTCCCAACGGGACAACAATCCCAAAGCCCGGGGTTGCGTATGCTACCCCGGGAAACGGACCGATAAATCCCGCTACGCCAAGGGCGTTGAATCCCGTCGCGACGGCAACTCTTCCGTCCCAACGGGACACCGATCCCAAAGCCCGGGGTTGCACAAGCTACCCCGGGGGAACGGCCCGAGAAATCTCCCTACGCCAACGGCGTTGAATCCTGCTGCCACGTCACAGTCTCCCGTCCCAACGGGACCCCAATCTCACAGCCCGGGGTTGCGCAAGCTACCCCGGGGGAACGGACCGAGAAATCTCCCAGGCCAACGGCGTTGGAT
>NZ_JBATWY010000204.1:0-2282 GCF_049672945.1 Haloferula sp.
TTGTTGTACCAGCCGTCCGTCAGGTTGTAGCCATAGTCGGACATGCCGAAAAACGAGGCGCCGACCCGGAAGTAGTCGGGAAACTTGGAGAGCGCCGACATCGTGTTTCCCCCACCGCCCGAGTATCCGGTGATGTGGACGTTGGAAGGATCGATCAGCCCGACGAAGGTCGGATTGGCTTTCACTGCCTCGACAGCGTCGTAAATGTCGTGAACCTCCAAGCCGCCGGAATCCCGGACTCCGTCCGAGCCATCGCGTCCTCGCATCGCCACCGAGATGGCGAAGAAGCCGCTGTCACGCAGCCGCTGAGCCGGACCCCGGACATTGGCCACCCCGTTGCCATTCGAGTAGCCATGCATCACGACCACGATGGGTGCGTTCGCCTGGGCGTCGTCATAGTTCAGCTCCGCGAGAAGATCGAGAGGGCCGTTGGCATCGGTGGAAATCGTGGAGGGATACCAGAAGTTGCTTTGGATATCGGCGGCTTGCAGGGCACCAAGACCGAGCATGGTGGCGAGGGCCATTGGTAGGAAGGGCGCGGAAGATTTTGTCATATTGTGGGAGTTGAGGGTTGTGAGCTCACAAAGTGAGCATATGAGGAGGTATTCAGAAGGCGCGCGGCCTGTCGGACTTAGAGGCGCAATATATAGTGGTCGGCGATCCATCTAAATACACCATAAGGACTAGCAGATTTACCTGTTAGAGTAAAGTTAAAGGGCGTTTAGAAATCGTGCACAATTTGAGAGTTTAGTTCCCACATCCTGTAGTGCGGCTTTGCAGAGAATCAGCATGCTCGGGTCAATTCTTGGACCTGAGTCCGACAAACTGCTAGGCTTATTTTTTTCAATGGCACATTGTTTGCTGGGCGAGTCAGCCGGCTGGCTAAGAGGTCGTCCGTGAGAAGCAAACTCCTTGCGGCGGCTCTTCCTCCTCTGGGGTGAGTTCAGCGAACCGGCGCTGCGGTGCCATGCGGAATGCGCGAGGGGCTTGGCCTGTCAGCTTCCTGAAGCGGGTGCTGAAGTGCTGCGCATTCGGCAACCCGACCTGCTGCCCGATCTGCTGGACCGGCAGGTCGGTCGTGAGCAGAAGGTGCCGCGCCTTCTCGATCCGACGTATTTCGAGAAATTTGACCGGCGCGATCCCGGTGCACTCTTTGAAAATCAGGGAGAATCGTGAAACCGACAGGCCAGCTACTCGCGCCAGATCACCGATGCTGAACTCCTGCGCCAGCCGTCCGCTTATGTGATCGACTACGCGGAGGATGCGTTCGTCGGTGATGTTTGGTTGCTGTCTGGACGCTGCCAACCGGGCGAGCAGCAGCACTTTCTCCATTGAGTTCTCCGCCAACTGCTCGCGCCGCACCTCGGCATTCCACCAGATGAGCAGATCGTTCAGCCCGGTCTCCACCGCAGCCCAGGAGGCCGGATTGGGGAACGAAACGACGAAGGATGTCGATTGATCCTTCGCGAACTGCAGCGCTTCGAGCAGGTGCGGTCGCGGGTCGAAGATCATCCAGACCTCGTGCTGTTGCTTTTTGAGCAAGAGTTCATAGGGTGTGTCTGGTGCAAAGATCACGGCATGGTGTTCGGGTAATTCCCAAGTTCGGCCGCCGCAAGCGATCTCTGTTAGCCCGCCGAGAAAGAATCCCGCTGTCCAGTGGGGAAATCCCGGCCCGCGTTCAAACCGCAGGCCAGCGCTTCCGGTGCTTTTGCCAGAGGAAATGATCATAAGGGGTTACTGGGGGATGCCTGTGCTCAGCGCCGGAATATCTGGATCGGCCTAGGCGAAGAATCGACACTGACCTCGGTGCGCAGGAGGAATCGAAACGAAAACAGGAAGCCTGTCTATTGCGAAAGGTTGCTGATTCAGGCAGTCTTAAGGATCTTTTAAGGGTCTGAGAGGCGCATCACATGCTCTGGAGGGTGTGTATCCTGAAGGTATACGTAGAGAAAATCCAACAAGAATATCATGAATGCCATAGTAAAAATGCCCACTCGCACTTCTTCCCGCAGCCACTCCCGGCGGCTCGGGCTCTCCGCCGCGCTCACCTTGTGCACGCTATGCGCCCTCCCAGCGGGGGCGACTTCGATGAGCTTCGAAGCGGACCGCGATGCGCTTCTGATCGCCGGCAACAACGCTGATAACAAGTTTGGGGCGGCGACAACCTTTGGGGCCGGATCGTTGAGTCATTCCTCTGGAATCTGGGAGGAAAATTCCGTTTTGAGCTTCGATGTCAGCGCATTGAGCGGGCTCTACTCCAGTATCGATTCGATCACGCTGCG
>NZ_JBATWY010000205.1:0-3378 GCF_049672945.1 Haloferula sp.
ATCCCGAAGGTCGGGAGGCAACAACATGGGCGAATCGTGGTCGATATTGACGAACTTGGCTGCCATGCCCCGAGCATAGCAGCCGCTATCCAATTCGTCACTGGTCTAAGTCCGACAGACTGCTAGAGGGTCGCCCTGTGGATCTGGTCGGCGAGTTCGAGCGCGGCCATGGCCGAATTGAGTTGCGGGACATCACGCTCGCGCCGGTGGACAGCGATGTTAGCCCGTTCCCGCACATCGCACAGGTCATCAAATGCACCCGCATCTATCAGGAGACCAAGCCGGGAGCCGAGCCCGAGATGTCAGTGCGCCTATTCGGCACCTCTCACCGCCACGGCAGCAAGAGCGCCGCCCAGATCGGCAAAATGATCCGCGAGCACTGGAGCGTGGAGAACCGTAACCATTGGAAGCGCGACGCCACCCTTTGGAGGGAAGACCGTTCACCGAAGCGCAACCCGAGGGGAGCCAAGAACCTGGCCATGATCCGCAACGCCCTTCTGGCCGTGATCCCGTTCGAGGACTTCGAATCCCTCAACGACGCCCTCGCAGCAGTCTTCAGAAAACCCCTTGCAAAGTTCTGGCACTACTGCTCTCTTTTCGTGACCAACCCAGCAGTCGCACCTCTGAAATCCTTGGTTTCCCGGACTATCGAGAGAAGGAATAGCTGTCTTCTCTAGAACATGGGCTCGTCTTGGAGCGAAGATTCGCTGGCGATCCAGATGCACAGGAAAAATGGAAACAAGAACAGGAAGCTGGTCGATTGCGGAAGGCCCCTGGTGGAAGTAGCATAGCTTAAATGGAACACTAAGCATAAGGCACCATGCGGCAGGGGTCTAAGTAATTCACAGAGAACAGAGAAGAGTAAGACTATGAAAAATATGTTCATTGCTACGGTGGCGTGGCTTGTTTGTTGTCAGCTGCAAGCCGAAGAGGGATTCAAACCTCTTTTTAATGGCATGGATCTGAGCGGCTGGCACTCCATGGCTGAGAAGAGGAAGGAGGGCGCCGGAGTTTTCTTTGTCGATGCGGCGGAAAAGGCGATTCGGCCCTACGCTGGAAAAGTGGCAGGGAGCAAGCAGCCCATCGACTGCCTCCACTCCGAGAAGGAATACAGCCATTTCATCCTGAAACTTGAATACAAATGGCTGGAGAGCCGGTTTGCCCCTCGGCTCACTCATGATCGGGATGCAGGACTGCTCTTTCACCTCCACGGCGACCTGAAGAAAATCTGGCCAAATAGTGTAGAGATGCAAATCGGTGAATCGAATGCCAAGAAAATCAAAGATCGATACACCACCGGTGACCTCTGGGTCATTGGTAAGGACCTTCAAGTGATGAATGCTCGAGACAGTAGATTTTATGCACCTGGTGCCAAGGAAGTCCCGGTCGGTAAGGATCTGGGTTACGACAAGTCCTATGTAACCACTCAGAACGAGAAACCCTACGGTGAATGGAATGAAATCACTCTAACAGTTCGTGGCAGTGAAGAAGCCACCTTCGAATTGAATGGAAAAGTGGTAAATCGCATCGGCAAAATGAGCTACGAGGTGGATGGTAAAAGGGTGCCTTTGTCGAAAGGCCATATAGGGTTGCAAGCCGAGTATGCGGAGCTGTTGTACCGTAATATTCGCATCAAGGAATTGTCAGGGGATGAGGCTTCTTGATTGAGGCATTCAAAGGCATGTGCTTCATTTCGCATTTGGCAGCATGTATACGAACGATCTCATAGAACAGTCCGGTAAAGAGGCGTGCTTACTGGTGCCGAAAGACCGGAGTCGCCTTAAGCCCGATCAAGCTGATGATCGATCAGTCTCACCCCGCGCGCTGTGGTCGCTCACAGGTTACGTGGCCCGAGAAACGTTGCGTAAGCTGGCGATCATCAAGGGGCTGACAGCCGCCGCGATTGTCTTCGTGATCATATCAGGCACCAGCGCCGGCGAGGAGAAGGCGGACCAAGAGCCCCGTCCAGCCGAAGGCCCGACGGAGATCCAAGCCAGCGAACCGGTCGATGCCACGGTAAAGCCCGAGCGCCTCGCGCGGGAAGGCATCGGCTTTGGCAAGGTTAATGTGACGAAACTCGGGGCAAAGGGTGACGGTAAAACCGACGACACAGAGGCTATCCAACGCGCGATTGATCTCGTGTGCGAGCGCGGTGGCGGAACCGTGTATTTCCCCTACACGCCCAAAGGATACCTAGTCGGCAAACCGGGCGTTGAGAAGGTCGATGGCAAGCCGTGTCGATCACAGCTGCATATCAGACCTGGAAACAACGACTACCGGGGCACGAATATCCAGCTTGAGGGCGAACACCCCTGCTCGATGCTCTATGATTATGCGGTTCGACCGTGGACCACTTTTGAATCGATGGCAAAATCCAACACCTTTCTCTTTTCAACATGGGAATCTCCGGAAGAGACCAATCCGGAGGCACGCCCCTGGAGCATCCTCGCCACGGTGGAGGGCGATAAATTTGCCGGTAAGTTCAGCGTGGTACAAGTATCTATCAAGAACCTGGAGTTCCGTGCCTTTATGAACACGGACAAAATGTTCCCGACCGGCAGCGCGGTGAACCTTCAAAATGCCCAAAACGTGAACATCCAGGATTCCCAGTTCACAATTGATAAGGGTGTCGGTGATAATAATTCGGGGAAGATGCTGCAGACAAACCCGTGTCATACCGTTGGGCTGTTTGCGTCAGGCAATCAGAACGATAATCAGATTCTCCGAAACGTTGCCGTGCAGGGATTTCGATATGGCTTTGTTTTAGGTGAACATGTGGTTGCGGAGTCACTTTACGTCCACAACTGTGAAGAAGGAATCGTCTTTCATGATAGTACGCACCTCAGTCATATCCAGCATGTTGTCGCGCAACACAACCAGAAGATCCTGACAACCACCCGCAACAATCTGTTCGGAACAAAGCCTGGTACCGTGTATCTGACTGTTGAGGGCATCGATCTTGAGCGGGGATCTCCGAAACATCCGGTGAACCATACAACACACGGCGTGTACGACCCTGGAAATCGATTCGTGGGCTATCTCAAATGGCACAGCGGCCATCCGCCGGGCAAAGGCGATTTTCCTGTTGAAGGTGCCAAACGTATGAAGATCACGAAGTTTGGCGAATAGGTGAGGCAAGAGCGAAAGAACAGATTGCCCCCCTGGTGCGTCGGGGAAAAGTAAGACTGTGAGACTTTCAATCGACAGTCCGCCAAAGGTGATGGCTTAGTCCGCCAAGGTTGAGATTTTAACGTAAGCGTCCGACCGACCCCATGAGGTTTTCGGAGCGGTGGAGCGATTAAGTTCTCCGGGGCGGATCAGGCGGCAGCTTGCTGCTGGGTGGCCAGGTTTTCCTTAGCCTTCTTGTGGGCGGCGGCC
>NZ_JBATWY010000206.1:0-3720 GCF_049672945.1 Haloferula sp.
GGGTAGAGTCCCCGGAGGGGAGCCCCGCGAGGGGTGAGCGCTAGCGAATCAAATCCCATCAATACCCTGGAGGAAGAGATCTTCCTCCAGGGTCGCCCGATGAACGTCTCCGACGAACCAATCGGGATGCACTTTGGTGGGAAGTCAGACGGGTCCGTATTACCTGGGAAGTCGGCGAACAAAGGTGTTTCTGAGACACTGGCGGAGCTGATGGAGGAAAGGAACCCGGTCGAGAGGAACGTGGATCAGAGCCACCCGTCCCGGACCCCGAGCCGGAAAATTGATGGGACAAACGGACTGGACCGCGTGCGTGGAGCCGCCCGCAAGGACGGCAAGATGAAGTTCACGGCATTGCTGCACCATGCGGATGTTGATGCGTTGCGTCGGTCATTCTTCAGCCTGAAGAAGACGGCGACGGTCGGGATCGATGGAGTGACGTGGCATGACTATGAGCACGACCTGGAGGCGAATTTGATCGATCTCCACGGTCGAGTACACCGGGGAAGCTACCGGACGAAGCCATCGCGCAGGAGATATATCGACAAACCCGACGGACGGAAACGGAAGTTGGGGATCACGTCGCTGGAGGACAAGATCGTCCAGCACGCGGTATCGGAGATATTGCAATGCATCTGCGAGGCGGACTCGCTCGGGTTCAGCTATGGCTTCCGGCGAGGAAAGAGCCAGCACGACGCGCTTGACGCGTTGAGCGTGGCGATTTCCGACAAGAAGGTGAACTGGATATTGGACGCCGACATCGAGGGCTTTTTCGACACGATCGACCATGATTGGATGATCGCGTTTCTGGAGCACCGAGTCGGCGACCGCCGAATCCTGCGGCTGATCCGCAAGTGGCTGAAAGCCGGGGTCAGCGAGGACGGAGTGGTGTCGGAGACAAATATGGGTGCGCCTCAGGGGGCGGTGATTTCGCCGCTCCTGTCGAATGTGTATCTGCACTATGTCTTCGATCTGTGGATACAATGGTGGCGCAAAAGTTGCTGCTGCGGAGATGTGATTGTCGCGCGCTACGCGGACGACTTCGTGATCGGATTCGAGCATAAGGATGAGGCGGAGGCGTGTCTGGAGGAGATCCGGGTGCGTTTCGCCAAGTTCGGGCTGAGGCTCCATGACGGTAAAACACGCCTTGTCGAGTTCGGCCGCCATGCGGAGGCGGACCGCAAACGGCGTGGGGGGGGGGACGTCCCGGCACCTTTGATTTCCTCGGTTTCACACACAAGTGTGCGAGGACGCGGAAGGGCGGGCGCTTCACCATTCACCGCCATACGGTCGCGGAGCGGATGCGGGGGACGCTGCATGCGATCCGGTTGAAGCTGCGAAAGCGGAGGCACCGGCCATTGGGCGAAACCGCCCGATGGTTGCGAAGTGTGGTGCAGGGCTGGTTGAATTATCATGCCGTGCCTAACAACAGCCACTGCATTGGACGTTTCGTGGACGAGGTGCCCCGTCACTGGCTCCATGAGATACGCCGACGCAGCCAGAGAGGAAAGAGCCGCTGGACATGGGCGAGGATGCAGCGGCTTGGACGCAAGCATCTTCCCCGGCCCCGTATTATCCATCCGTATCCAGACCAGAGATTCCGCGCCCGACTTGAGGCAGGAGCCGTATGAGGTAGTTCTTCACGTACGGATCTGCGCGGGGGGCCGCCGGTAACGGCGGCCCCTACCGCAATCAAGAATGGCGCGGTTTTAAGCGGCCTGTCGGGCCGAGGATCCCCGAGAAATCAAGGAATTCGGATCTATCTGCGACCGTCGACCTCCACGAACAGAAAGGATGCGGCGGTTTGAGGCCTGTCGGCTGCCGGCCCCGTATCACACTGAAAACACCGAGATCCGGCTTAAAACCGCGCCATTCTCACCTGACCCAATTTAGTGATCCAATTTAATCATACTCCCGATAACCCATCCGGGGAGATCATTCAGATGGGGTCGATCGGACGCTTGCGTCTTTCTTGGCCCTGGCTTCGATATCGGCTCTAACCATGGTTTTGATCCGGTCGGCTCGTGCGGCGAATTTCGGATTCGGATAAGCGACGACCAGTTCGTCGATGAATTTGGTAGCGGCATCGGCATCGCCCTCTGCGACGAGGCGAGGTAACTGGGAACTGAGACTGATATTGATCTTGGTCTCATTATCGAGGTCCGGGTTTTCCTTGATGAAGGTGGCTACGGTTGCGGTGGCCTTGTCGTAGTCCTTGGCTCTCATCAGCGGGCCGAGGGTGGTTTTGGTGAACTCCTGAACCTTTTTTTGATTGGTGGCTTCCTTCTCGGCGGCGGCTTCCTTTTGGGCGGCAACTTCCTCGCGTTCCTTGATGTAGCCAGTGCTATCTGCTGGGTCGAGTTCGACGATTTCGGCGACGACGTCGGCGTAGTAGCCTTCCACGATGCTGTTAGAGAGAACCTCTAGTCCTTCGACGAGGAACTTGGCTTTTTCGGCGTTGTCGGTGGCCTTTTTCGCGGCGGCAAAAGCGGCATCCCGCTTTTCTCGGGCGGCGATCAACTCATTGAGGTGAGTGAGGTAATTCTCTGGGCCGCCGGATTTGTAGCCAGTTTTGGCGAACGGCTTGCCGGTGGCATCACAGAGCATGATCGTGGGATAGCCCCGGATATTGAACTCTTTGCCGAGCTTGGCGTTCTGGGCCTGTGTTTCCTTACTGAGCTTTGATTTGTCTGACGGGAAGTCGAGTTCAACGAGAACCAGTGTGTCCTTGACGCCGGTTTTGAAGACATCTTCCTGGAAGACTTCTTTGTTGAGTTTAATGCACCAGCCACACCAGTCGGAACCGGTGAAGTCCAGGAGCAGGTCTTTTTTTTCCGCGGCGGCTTGTTTTTTGGCCGCTTCGAAGTCGGAGGTCCAACCCTCACCACCCGCATAGGCGGTGGCTAGGGTGGCGAGCGCCAGCAAGCCGGCACGCAGGATATTGGATTTCGGTGTCATAGTTGTTAGGGGGCAGTTTTCAAGATTTGGCTAGTGGTGCCCGGGGTTGAAGGAGGGTGAGCGGTTGAAGTATTTGGCTCGAAATGCATGTTTGCTCCTTTGGCGCTTTCAGGCTGTTCGGGTCCTCCCACATTCAGTTCACCAGCTGGATTTAGCATGTCTCATTCCGAGCTACTTGACCAGCCAATTATTACCCTGAATCCGTGAACTAACAGAAGCAAAGAGTCGGCAACCCGCCCTGAAACAGGTTAAGAGCAGTTCATCACAATCACCCAACGGGTTGCCGATGATCAAGCTCACACTCTCCAACGAAAAAATCAACTCCCATGGTGGCCTTGGCCTCGCGGGTATAGGGCGATTGGCTCGAGGCCCTTGAACCCTTGTAATGGCTAGGAAAAGATTCGTGCTAGACAAAAGAGCACTAAAATGGTCGATTAGCCTCGCCATGAAAGTCCGTCCAAGCGCTCGCCGCCACACCGCATCAAGTGCCGCCTCACTGGGTCCGGATTGGGGGTCAGTCAAGGTTTTCGATCCTCGTCCCCGCACACCAACTCGACCCTCCACATTGACTTGAAAAAATCGAAAACCTTGACTGACCCCTTTTTGTGCTTTGGTGCTGCGACCGCGTGCGACATCCTCGTAAGCGTCCGACCGACCCCATGAGGTTTTCGGAGCGGTGGAGCGATTAAGTTCTCCGGGGCGGATCAGGCGGCAGCTTGCTGCTGGGTGGCCAGGTTTTCCTTAGCCTTCTTGTGGGCGGCGGCC
>NZ_JBATWY010000207.1:0-3452 GCF_049672945.1 Haloferula sp.
GAGTTGCGGAATCAACGGTCGAAATCTCATCGATGCCCTCAAAGGGGCGTCGACACCCGACTGTCAGTAAGACGAAGGCCAAGACAACCAAGATGACAGGGACCAGGCGCTTCATATCTGGCGAACGCCGATGTGGACGCGCGCCCTCATGGCGGCGGTTCCGAGAACAGGAAAGCAGATCGAAGCACTCCCGGCAATCTCCAACAAAGCCGCTGATAGGCGTCGCTGTCTCATGCCTTGTTCGGCGTTTTTCGATTCCGCCCCACCAGATAGCCTCCAAATAGACTGAAGGCAGAAGCACCTGCAAGAATGAGTCCGATCCTCCTCCAATGCTGGGCCAGACCAACATCGAATCCTCTATGGTCTTCCGACCATGAATTCCAGTCGTCAGCATCATTGCCCTGGCTGGAGGAAATACCATCGAGCCCCGTGCTATAGAAGCCGAAGCCGTCGGGGAATCCTCCCCCTGCGACATAGAGATACTGATTACCCCAGGGGTCCAATGGAACCTCATCGAAAAGCTTGATCCACTCACGATCACTCGGGAGGCTCGATGGCCTAACGACCAGAGCCTGAAGGCCCTCCTCAGGGTGCGGGAGGTTGCCTGTCGTGATCTTATACATTCGGACTGCTGCGCCCAACGTGAGGAAGTCACCCGACAACCTGTTCCCGCTACCGTGGGCGAGGGTAGGTGCTATCATGAGCATCGCTACAAAAACCGGAAGTGCAGTGGAACATGGCTGAGGACGGATGATCATCGGGACACCAAGCAAAGTCCGCTGCGATCTCAATTTGTCTGCCGAACGTTTGAGGCATGGCGCGACGCCCGGACAAAGGCGGCGTTCCGTACCAGATTGAAGGGATTGAATCATCGAACCGCTAACGTAACAAGGCCGCGGTTAGGCGTCGCCATCGCCGTCTTGTTCGGCTTCTTTGTCTTTCTGGATTTGTCGACGCAGCCTTGCATCGAATGCCGCCTCCTTGTCTTCTTCGGGTAGTTGCCGGAACTTCTCAAAACCCGCATCGAACTCCGCGTCGCATTGCGGGCAGTAATGGATCGTGATCAAAGTCGGGTGAAGATCTGACTGCCTCGGCGAGAAATCCCAGGGCGTCACATTGGGAAAACGCTCCTCGTCCATAAAACGAACGTAATCCCAAAGCGGGTCTGCGGAAACGTTGCTACCAAACGTAAATCCCTCTTTCGACTGCAGGTCTTGCTGGTGGACTTTGCATACTTCCGCCGCTTGGTCGCTGCGTGGCACTGGCGTCTCACAACCGGAGCTACCGAAGCAACACAAGAGGCCGAATGCGACTGTAGCGATGGAGCAAAGGATCTGCATTATTGCCCGAACGATTGAGCTGAGGCGATCCCGGTGACCTCACCGGAAAGGCTGCGGTCATCCAAGCAGCTTCCGAAGCGGGCGGCAAGAACGCAACAAAACCGCTGATAGGGGTCGCCCTCAAGCGCCTTGTTCTGCATTGGTTTATCGCATCATGGGAACGTCGATGTAATTCTGGACCTCTGCCCCTGACAGCTCCACCGGGTCCATCGAATCCCCTGAGAAACGGAAAAATGCACGGCGCGGAGGAATGGTCCCACCGTAGAAGATCGTGACAATGATCGACCCATCCTTGCCTGCCTGGGGGCGTCTTCGCCACGACCTTACTCGCTTCTCGGTATGCTTCTTATCGAACTCCACCTCTGCAATCCTGAGTCTCCTGCCCTCCCGCGTTCGCGAGAACCTTAGGTCATCGAACCAAGCCAAGATCCGGCCCAGCACGAAAGGAATAGTCAGGCCTACAAGACCTCCGGCGATACCAGCGGGGACTCCGAACTGACCGAAGTGATTCGCTCCGATTATCGCGCAGACAATTGCGGCGATGAAGAACAAGAGTTCAATGAGCGTCATGGCTCTTCTTTTTCAGCAGAACGTTTGAGGACAGGCGGCGCCGGTGAATTGAAGCGGCGCTTCCGAGTCCTGTTGGAGGTAATGAACCACCAAAACGGATTTTCAACAAGGCCGCTGGTAGGCGTCGTCCTGCTCTGACTTGTTCGGCGTTATTCGTCCTCACCCTGAAGGTCGTAGCGCACCCTCCAACCATGCGACATACTGATGTGGTAGACGAGGGTAAGCAAACTATCATCCATGCTCAGATGCACCCAGATTCCGGCTAGGTTCATCATCCAAACGCCCTCTGGCTCAGGAGTAGGTCCGTCGGTGAGTGTCCAGTTCCCTTGGCCGGACCAGAGGCGGGCTTGCTCTGATTGACCACCATCGGGAGATGAAAGCCCCCCTCGCAGTGGGAAGTCAGTCGCTACGAATGTTCCGTCCGCTCGAATCTCCAGAGTAGGTGATGGATCTGTCGGAATGTGGTCTCCATCGAAGAATCCAGAAGGAATCTGACTACCCCTCCAGAGACCGACGATATCGGAATCGTCCGGACGCGAGCGAACATCTTCTCGGTCCTGCTCGCACCCAGCAAGTATCGCAGCGAAAATGGAAGTGAGTAGGGTCAGGCGCATTACTTTGGCCGAACGTCTCAGTGGAGACGCGCGAACTCAAGGCCGCACGTCGGGAAAATTGAACGTGTCCGAACCAAGGAAAGGAAACGCAACAAGGCGGCGGTTAAGCGTCGATCTCCCACGAATTGTTGTGCTTCATTGCTTTTCGCTCTTGCTCTGTGGCTCCCGAGGTCCATTCAGCTTGCCCGCCCAACCCCTCAGCGCCTTCGACCACTCTGCCATCTCGATCATGGCGACGTAGCTGTGATTGCCTTGGATCTTCTTTCGAATCTGTTGAGTGCCCTCTCGCGCTTCCGGCTTTCCGACAGCCTTGAGAAGCTCGTTCAAGCGGTCATTGCCTTGGGCCTTCAATGAATCTGTGAGATTCTTCTGAAACTCGACAAATTCAGCTTCGATCTCGGCTTGGGCCTCCTCGGCCTTCTTGAGCAATTCCCGGTCCTTTGGACCGAGCTGTGCGGGCAGTAGTCCTACGCTCCCAGAAAGTCTCTTCAGAGAAGCTTGTAGCTCGTCCTCACGCTCCGCCATGGCCAACAAATGCGCTGCAAAAGCGTGCTCACGCTCCGGGTCGCGAAGTAAAAGGATCGCGGGGCTGTCTTTGCCGGTTGCCTTCGGGGGCTCAGCTGTCGCCACGCAGATGAACAGACCAAGCAAAACGGAAGTTGGACGGACCTTAGTCATTCGCTACGAGGTGTAACGGCTCGAACCATGTATTCTTGGCACAACGTCTGAGAAATGGCGATCCCGACCCTCATGGCGGGACTCCGATTCTCGTTGCCGGATTAAAGCACCAAAACGGAAATTCAACAAGGCCGCTGAGAGGGGTCGCCATCTTCGGCTTTATAGCACAACCGGACTTATTCATCAAGCCGGGCAAGGGGCCCGGAACGAGGCCCACCGCCTCCGCCCGGATTGTGAACAAGTCCGTCGC
>NZ_JBATWY010000208.1:0-10559 GCF_049672945.1 Haloferula sp.
TCTTGGCACATCCGGTCTGAGCCTGCGTACTGCCCGTGTGCCCACGACCGCTGATTGGCTCGTCCTCCTCGCCGGCTTCTTCGCCGCGGTGATGAATTCCGTCGCGGGCGGTGGCACCATGCTCACCTTCCCCGCCCTGCTGGCTGCCGGGCTGCCGCCGGTCTTGGCCAATACGACCTCAACGGTCGCCCTTTACTTCGGCATGCCCGGCTCCTTGTGGGCGTTCCGCAAGCGGCTCGCCGAAGTGAAAGCGTGGATCCTCCCTCTTGGCATCGTCTCCCTCCTTGGCGGCTTCGCCGGTGCCTGGCTGCTGCTGAGATTCGATGAATCCGTTTTCGAGCGGATCGTCCCCTGGCTGCTGCTTTTCGCCACGCTACTGTTCCTCCTCAACGGGCCAATCCGACGCTGGCTCAGGAAGCACGAAACCGAGGAGCCCGACCGCCCCAAGACCTGGGGTATCTTTTTCCAATCCGGTGTGGCGATCTACGGCGGCTACTTCGGTGCCGGGATCGGCATCATGATGCTGGCCGGCCTGGGTGTCCTCGGCCTTCGCGACGTCAATCGCATGAACGCGCTCAAAGCCCTCCTCGGCCTGCTTTGTAACACCTCCGCCGTCGTCCTCTTCATGATCAAGGGTGCCGTCGACTGGCGACTCGCGGGCTTCCTCCTCGCCGGCTCGATCCCCGGCTACTTCTTCGGCTCCCATTTCGCCCAGCGCATTCCGGCAGTCGCGGTGCGTGCGATTGTGGCGATCATCGGGATTTCGATCGCCGCGCACCTCTTTTGGAAACAGCTGAATCCTTGACGCGTGAAGGTTTTTGAAAAAACTTTCACAATCCTTTGAACGTTTAGCGACCTGAAAGGTCTATCTTTGTGAACGCTGCGATAAGCAGCTTCTTTGTAAGGGTAAAACAGCACAGTCGATTTCCCATGGGTGTGGGATCTTTGACAATTCAGGCCGCCGGACGTGGGACTCCGGCGGCCTTTTTTTGCCTCCACACCACTAGAAAAGGAGCCTCCTTTGCCAATGGGAAAAAAGAAGCCAAACCACGGAAAACGCCGGACACACGGAATTTTGAGAAAGGCAAATTCCACCCCCTGGAACCCAAAAGTTGCGCCATCATCAGAACGCAAGAGCCTCTCTCTTTCCCACGTATTCGGTGGATTCCATGGTTCCTCGTTCAAATTCCGGGACTGAAGCCTCAGACTTTATTTAAAATTTTTTGAACGTCTGGACACCTTAAGGGTCTATCCCCCTGAACGCTGCGATGAGCAGCTTCTTTGTAAGGGTAAAACAGCACAGTCGATTTCCCATGGGTGTGGGATCTTTGACAAATCTAGGCCGCCGGACGTGGGACTCCGGCGGCCTTCTTTTTTGTCGAGCACGAAGGTCTGAAGAAGAACGCAAGTTCGGCTGGTTTCGTATGCAGGGTTACTTAGCGTCACCCCATGGCCGCTATTGAGTCCGCTCCATTTTCAGGTCCGATCGCAGTCGTCGGGCTGGCTGCGAGATTTCCCGGTGCGAATACGGTTCAGGGGTTCTGGGAGAACCTCTGCCAAGGCACTGAATCGATCACCTTCGGCGCGGGCCCTTCCCGGCCGGGACACGTGAATGCAGCTGGCATGCTCGAAGAAGCCGATCACTTCGACGCGTCTTTCTTTGAAATGAGCGGACGGGATGCGGCACTGACCGACCCGCAACACCGGGTCTTTCTCGAACTCGCCTGGGAAGCGCTTGAAGACGCCGCCTGCGATCCACGACGTTCATCGGCGATCGTTGGAGTCTTCGCCGGTTGCGCCCGCAACAGCTACTTCGCCCATAATCTGGCAGGCCATCCGGAAATTTCTCAGGAAATCGATCGCTATCAGACCATCATCGGGTCGGAAGATGACTACCTGGCATCACGAACCGCGTTCAAATTGGATCTTCGCGGACCGGCGGTCACCGTGAAGACGGCGTGCTCCACCTCGCTGGTCGCCCTTCACCTTGCTTGTCGAAGCCTGCGTGATGGGGAGTGCTCGATGGCTTTGGCGGGGGCGGTCTCGGTCAAGGTGCCTTTTGATGAAGGCCATCCGATCCGCGAAGGCAGCATGTATTCGCCCGACGGACATACGCGACCCTTCGACCGGGATGCAAGCGGTACGCTCTTTGGTTCCGGCGGGGGCGTTCTGGTTCTGATGCCTCTAACAGAGGCACTGAATGCCGGTCATACCATCCATGCGGTGATTCGCGGTACGGCCATCAACAACGACGGAGCTACGAAGGAAAGTTTCACCGCGCCCTCGATCAAGGGTCAGTCCCGGGTGATCCGCGAAGCGCTTGCGCGTGCGGAAACGGATGCGGCGAGCATTCACTTCATCGAAGCGCACGGCACCGGCACCCAGCTGGGAGACCCGGTCGAGCTGGATGCGCTCAACGAAGTCTTCAGTCAACGTGGAACCCCGCTCCTGATCGGATCGGTGAAAGGAAACATCGGACACGCCGATGCCGCTGCCGGAATGGCCGGCTTGATCAAGTCCATCCTTGCCCTGCGTCATCGGACCCTGCCCCCATCCATCAACTGCCCGAACCCGGTCACCCTTGATTCCAATTTCGAACTGGCAGCCCAGCTTCGTCCGATCAAGATCACCAATGGTTGTCCGCTGCGGTGCGGTGTTACCTCACTAGGATTTGGAGGTACCAACGCCCACGCGGTGTTGGAAGAGGCACCTCCCACCGAAAGCCAGCCGGTTTCACGCGAGTGGCAGATACTAACGCTATCCGCCCGGAATGAAACCGCGCTCGCTACGGCGTGCGAACGCCTCGCCGACTATCTCCGCGAGAACCCGGACAGCTGTCTTGCCGACGTGGCATGGACCCTCCAAGTGGGAAGGCGCGAGTTCACTCACCGTCGCGCGGTGGTTTGCCGGACGGTCGATGAAGCCATCGCCGCCCTCGAAGGTCAGGCACCGCGCCGCAGCTTTTCTGCAGAAGCGAAGGAACCCGCCCGAAAAATCGCCTTCACCTTTCCGGGGCATGGTTCGCACTACGTTGGAATGACTCGTAGGCTCTATCAGTCCGAACCTGTCTTCCGCGAGGCGCTTGATGAATGCGCCGAAGCCCTTCTCCCCCATCTCGGCTTCGATCTGCGGCCGACGCTCTTTCCCACACCCGAATTCGAAGCGGAAGCGCAGGCAAACATCCTGCGGACTGATTACATCCAGTCGTCCCTGTTCATGATCTCCTACGCTTTTGCCTGTCTTTGGCGTTCGTGGGGTGTCCGACCTTCAGCGGTGATCGGCTACAGCATCGGTGAACTTTCGGCCGCATGTGTCACCGGCATGCTGAGTCTCAGCGATGCGGCCAAACTGGTCGCCGCGCGTGCCTCGCTGATCCACACCTTACCTCCGGGTGCGATGCTTGCGGTCGGGCTTTCGGAGGAAGAAGTTGCTCCCTTTCTCAACGACGAAATCGATATCGGTGCCCTGAGTGCGCCCCAGCACACCATTCTATCCGGCCCGCACGCCGCGATGGATACCGTGGAGAAAAGGCTCAGTGAAGCGCGCGTCGGTCATCGGCGCATCGAAGTCCCCCACGCCTTTCATTCACGCATGATGGAACCCGTGCTCGGCAGCTACCGCGAGGCCTTGCTCGACGTTTCATTCGAGGCTCCAAATTGCGACTTCATCTCCACCGTCGATGGCTGCCGCCAGTCAAGCGAGGCTCTGGCCGATCCCGGCTACTGGCAGCGTGAGATGATCGAACCGGTTCGCTTCTCTGATGCCATCGTGACTCTCGCTGCCGAACCGGATTGGACCTTCCTCGAAGTCGGACCTTCACAACTCCTGAGCGCGCTGACTCGAGGACACCCCGCAGTGGGAAATCACCACGTGGTGCTCTCGTCGAATCGTAACGAGCGCGATGCCACGGACGATGTCGAATTCACGATGATCGCGGCTGCCCGTCTATGGCTCAACGGGCACTCCCTCGATTGGGCCGCCCTTCATCATCACCAGCAGCGTACCCGCATTTCCCTGCCATGCTATCCCTTCCAGCGTCAGCGCTATTGGATCGACGCACCGGCCGTTCGCTCGACCTCACCGAAACTCTCCCTCCGCGAATGGACCGAGGAAGCTTCTTCTCCGGAAACGGCAAGCGAAGAACGAGCGAACGATACGCGTTCGCAGACCGAAATTCAGATCGCCGCCATCTGGTCATCCCTTCTCGATTGCCAGACGGTGAAGGCGCAGGACAACTTCCTCGATCAAGGCGGCAACTCACTGACTGCGGTGCAATTGCTTGCTCGGGTTCGCGAAAAGTTCGGGCACATGATCCCTCTGCGCGAGTTTCTGGAAAATCCGACACTCGGCCACATTTGCGCGGCGCTGGATTCCGGAGAAACGGGTGATGCCGACGACGATGAAACCCTGCGGGCTTTGCTCGACGAGATCGAAGCGATGTCACCCGACGAAGTCAGCGCCCAGCTCTGCTCAGTTCCCGAGCCCCCTGAAGCTCTCGAACTGTTGAACACCGCGCGAAAGCCTTCGATTGATCTATCCCTGATGTTCTTCGCTGCGGACGCGGACGCCGGCTCGGATCCTTATCGTTTGGTGATGGATGCCGCCGGCTTTGCAGATCAGAACGGCTTTTCCTCGGTCTGGATGCCGGAGCGTCACTTCCATCGATTTGGCGGGCTTTACCCGAATCCCGCAGTCCTCGGCGCCGCCCTCGCAGCCCGCACCCAGCATGTCGGCATTCGCGCCGGAAGCATCATCACCCCCCTCCACGACCCACTCCGTCTGGTCGAGGACTGGGCGATGATCGATCAAATATCCGGTGGTCGCGTTGGCATCGCCTTCGCCGCTGGCTTTCATCCGCGTGACTTCGCCCTCGCTCCCGACCGTTTCGAAAATCGACATGCCCTCACCGAGCAGATCATGGTGGAAACGCGAAAACTCTGGAAAGGTGGTGCAATGTCGCGAGTGGACGGAGCCGGAGACAGCTTCAAGGCGACCCCATATCCTCGCCCTCTGCAAAAGGAACTACCGACCTGGATCACTGCCACCCGTTCGATCGACACCTTCCGCCTGGCAGGCAAGCACGGTGCCAACGTTCTGACCGCGATGATTCGCCTGAGTGTCGACGAGCTGCGCGAGCGCGTGACAGCTTATCGCGAGGCGCTCTCTGAAAACGGTCACGATCCCTCCTCGGGTCAAGTCACGCTGATGCTCCACACTTACGTCGGCGCGGATGAAGCCGAGGTCCGACGCATTGCAGAGGGACCTTTGCTCGCCTACCTGCGTGCTCATATGAATTTCATGAACTCAAATGGCGAACCCCTTCGGCAGGAGGAAGCCAACACCTTGCTGGCCGATGCCTTCGAGCGCTACTGGTCGTCTGCCTCCCTGATCGGCACGGTCGAAAGCTGCGCCGAACGCCTGTCACAACTTCACGCCGCCGGTATCGATGATGTCGCCTGTCTCATTGATTTTGGCATCGATCACAACGCCGTCATGGGTGGCATGAAACACTTGGCGTCCCTCCGTACATTGGCCCGGAATCCGATTCCCACCGCATGAGTCTCACCGATCGCATCCGCTCGCTATCACCGGAACAGCGCGCCCTGTTAGAAGAGAAGCTTCGTGCAAAGGACCACGTCCCGAAACGGGACGTTTCCTCTCCTCCCCCGCTGTCGTTTGCCCAGCAGCGGATGTGGTTTCTTGACCAGCTCGAGCCGGACAACATCGCCTACAATTCGCCGGTCGCTCTCAGGCTCACCGGCACCTTGAATATCGAATTGCTGGAAAAGACGCTGAACCATCTGCTGGCGCGCCACGTGACGCTTCGTTCCCGATTCCCTGATTCGGGAGGACAGCCCGCTTTGGAGTATGCTGATCATTCGGAACTCCCCCTCCGGAAGGTCGACCTTTCCCACCTGACAAGCGAGGAGCGCATGGCGGCTGCCCGGCGTCTCGCCCGGGAAGAAATGCGGATACCCTTCGATCTGCAAACTGGACCGATCCTTCGTGCCTCGCTCTATCACCTCGACGCCCGACTTCACCTGCTCACGATCGCCGCCCACCACATCGCCACCGACGGCTGGTCGATCGGAGTGCTCGTCCGTGAGTTCTCGGAAATCTACGCGGCATTGCTTCAGGGGGATTCGCCGAATCTGCCAAAGCTATCCATTGACTACGCCGACTATGCGGCGTGGCAGCGCAGCTGGCTCACCGGAGCTCGTTTGGAAACGCAACTCAACTTCTGGCGCACACAACTTGACGGGGCGATTCCGGCGCTGGAGATCCCGACCGATCGTCCGCGTCCGGCAGTGCAGTCATTCAAAGGCGGCCGCGAGTCCCGAATCATTCATCACGCAACAAGCGCCGCGGCCCATGAACTGGCACGTTCGATGAATGGCACGCTATTCATGGTGCTGCTCGCCACCCTGAAAACCCTCGTTCACCGCTACACGAGGGAGACCGATATCCTGATCGGTGCTCCCATTGCCAACCGTCGCCGCCGCGAAATCGAGAATCTCGTCGGCTACATCGCGAACACCTTGGTGCTACGCAGCGATCTAACAGGAGACCCCGGTTTCCGGGAGCTACTTGGCCGAGTCCGCAACACCGCATTGGCGGCATTCGAACATCAGGACATCCCCTTTGAAAAACTGGTTGAGGAACTTCCCACTCCGCGAGAAACCAACCGCACTCCGTTTTTCGGAATCGCGCTGACCTTGCAGAACGCCCCCATTTCCGCATCGGCGATCCCTGGCTTGGAGCTCGACGTCCTGCGAGTCGACAACGGCACCGCCAAGTTTGACCTCAGTCTGGTGGCCGTGGAAACCAGCGCTGGTTTGCAGCTCACCGCCGAATACAGCAGCGATCTCTACAACCCATCGACCATCCGCCGATTCCTCGGGCACTTCGAGGTGTTGCTTACCCATGCCATCGCGACTCCCGAACAAAAGATCTCGGAACTCCCGATCCTCACCGAGGAAGAATCGCACACGCTTTGTTCCCTTCCACCCGTGAGCGAGTTCCCGGTCGAATGCCTGCATCGAGGCTTCGAAAAGCAGGTTCGTCAGCATCCCGATGCGATCGCTCTCGTCGATGGTGCGCGGCGCATGACTTATGCCGAACTCAATGCCCATGCCAACGGCCTTGCCAAGCGACTCCTCGACGCGGGTGTCGGTTCCGAATCCATGGTGGCGCTGTTGCTTGATCGATCGGCAGCACAGATCATCGCCATTCTGGCGGTTCTCAAGGCAGGCGGAGCGTACGTTCCACTCGATGTCGGAAACCCCTCTCAACGCCTGAAGCTGATTCTGGACGACAGTCGTGCGAAGGTCGTCATCACTTCCCGGAAGGACCAACAACACCTCCCCGGAACCGCTGCAGCCGTGATCAAGATCGAAGAGGTCACCCCCTCCGACATCAATCCAGACCAAGCGGTCACTCCGGCCAATCTTGCCTACGTGATGTACACCAGTGGTTCCACCGGCGTGCCGAAAGGAGTGATGATCGAACATCGCCAAGTGAGCCGCATGTTTTCTTCCGTCCAACACGAGTTCGCCTTCGGACCCGACCTCGTTTCCACCGTTTTTCACTCCTACGCTTTCGACCTTTCGGTCTGGGAAATCTTTTCCGCACTGCTCCACGGCGGCCGCGTGGTAAGCGTGCCCTTCCTCACCAGTCGCTCGCCTCATGCCTTCCTCGAACTACTCGAGTCGGAAGATGTCACGATGATCCTCCAGACGCCATCCGCGTTTCGTGGCCTCCAAGTCATCGACGACGGACGCCCGCTCGCACTGCGTCACATCATCTTCGGTGGTGAAATGCTTCCGATGTCGTTGCTACGGAACTGGATCCATCGCCGTGGCGACGAACGCCCGGCATTGATCAACATGTATGGCCCCACGGAGACCACCGTTCTGATGACTCATCGCCGCATCAGGGAAGACGACTTGAAGGGTGGGAGCATGATTGGTATCGCCTTCCCCGACAGCCGCTGCATTGTGCTCGATCAGCATCGCAAGCCAGTTCCGATCGGCATGCCGGGAGAACTCCACGTCGGTGGTCCGTGCGTGGCACGTGGTTACCTGCGCCGGCCCGAGAAACAGGCTGAAGTCTTCCTTCACGACCTTCCTCCATGGCCCGGCGTCTGGTATAAGACGGGTGATGTCGTCAGGCTCCGCGAAAACGGAGACATCGAATTTCTGGGACGTGAAGATGCCCAGCTGAAGCTCCGTGGCTTTCGTATCGAAAAAGGCGAGATCGAAGCGGCGATCTGCCAACTCCCCGACTTCAGCAACGCCGTCGCCCTTGTTTTCGATGATCAGTTGGTGGCCTACTGTGTCACTCGTACTAATCCCTCGGACATTGACCAAGAGAGGCTCGGAAAACACCTCGCCGAGTATCTTCCGAGTTACATGATTCCCTCCTCGTTCGTGTTCCTCGAAGAACTCCCCCAAACCATCAACGGGAAGCTGGATCATTCGGCCCTGCCTGCTCCCGGAGCGACAAGCGCCTTGCCGAACCATAACTACATCGCGCCTCGGACAGCCGATGAAAAGGTAGCGGTGGAAATTTGGAGCGAGATCCTGCAGCGGGATCGGGTCGGACTCGAAGACGACTTCTTCAGGATCGGCGGTCACTCCCTGCTTGCCGCAGTGGTCATGAACCGGATGGAAAAGGCGCTCAATCGTCAAATCCCGCTGCGACTCCTCTTTGAGACCCCCACCATTTCAGGAATTCTTCAGAGTGCTGCAGGGGCGGCTCCCATGCAGGGAGATGAACCGATTGAGGAAGGACGATTGTGACATCCGAGGCCCTTTTATCCGAGTTGCTCGACGCCGGACTTCAGCTCTGGGCGGAAGACGACCAACTCTGTTTCCGAGGACCAAAGAGCGTCCTCACCCCGGAGCGTCGCAGTGCCCTCAAGGAGGCAAAGCCTGAACTCATCGGGCTTCTCGGTCAGCATCGCAAGCACGCCCCGGTGTCGGCGGGTCAGCGGCGCTTGTACTTTCTCGACCGCTTCTCTCCGGGCAGTCCTCTCTACCATATCCCCTGCTTCTGGAGTTTGAGCGGACCAGTCGATCCGTCGCTGATCGAGAAGGCGATCCAGACCATCGTTGATCGTCATGAATCGCTGAGAACGAGCTTCCGCGAGCTCGGCGGAAACGTCTACCAAGTCGTCCAACTCGAGCAAAAGATCCCACTGGAAATCATCCCGTCCGAGTCGGCCACCGCATTCACCCGCCGCTGGATGCAGGCACCTCTTGACCTGACAAGTGGTCCGGTTTTCCGCGCAGCCCTGCTCCCGGTTTCGGAAGCGGAGTCCCTGCTGGCCCTGTTGATCCATCACAGCGTCTTTGATGGGCGTAGTACTGAAATCTTTCGTGATGAATTCGGGCAGGCCCTTGATGCCTTGTCCAAAGGTACAGCGGTCAAGCTTCCCAAACTCATTTCAAGTTGCAGCGATCTTGCCGCCCGGCGACCGGACAAAGACGCGATTGCCGAAGCGCAGCACGATCTGGACTACTGGCTTGATCGTCTGGCTGGCGAGCTTCCCGAAACCCAGCTTCCCACCGATTTCCCGAGGCCCCCGGTTCGAAGCCACCATGGCGAGCGCTTCTCCATCCCGCTTCCCAAGGACCTGGCCGAGCGACTGATCCGCTTGGGCGAGGGCGAAGGGGCGACCCTTTTCATGACCGGATTGGCTGCTTTTGCCGCCCTTCTGGAACGCTATGGAGCGAATGGTGAATCCGTCATCGGAACTCCCGTATCGGGTCGACCGTCCGCCGAGTCGAATGCCCTCATCGGTTTCTTCGTCAACACCCTGGTGCTGAGGCTCGATAGCTCCGGTGATCCGACTTTCAAATCGATGCTCGAGCGTGTGCGCCAGTCGACGCTGAAGGATTTCGCTCATCAGCAGACTCCCTTCGAACGCCTGGTTGAGGAGTTGAAGCCGACCCGTGATCCAGGGCGGAGTCCACTCTTCCAAGTGATGTTCTCCGTCCAGGCGCGGATCCCCGATCTCATGGCGGGAGGGCTCACTGTCGGTATTCTGCCGATCCGACCGGAGACCGCGAAATTCGACCTGTGGCTCTCTCTTGCTGAAACCCGGGAAGGTTGGCAGATCACCCTCGAGTTCAGCAAAGACCTCTTTTCTCGGGAAACCGCCGAACGCATCGCCGGACACTACCTCCGCATCCTAACATCTGTAGCAGAAGCCCCCGGGAAAAAGCTCTCGCAGTTCGAAATCCTCGACGATCAAGAACGCTCAAGCCTCATTGAATGGAGTCGCGCCGAGGGCGACTATCCGAGGGACCTCTCGATTCCCGACATCTTTGAGCAACAGGTGGCGCGAACGCCGCACGCCACGGCCATCCTTCATGTCGATCGACAACTCGACTACCAAACGCTCAATGACCAAGCAGATCGATTGGCCCGCAGGATCATCGACACCGGCCTTCACCGATTCGGGATCATTGCCATCCTCACCAATCGAAGTATCGAGAGCGTCACCGCCATACTTGCCGTCCTGAAAGCGGGCGCGGCCTACCTTCCGCTTGATC
>NZ_JBATWY010000209.1:0-1954 GCF_049672945.1 Haloferula sp.
AGGTATAGTTCCTCATCCAGCTCCCGTCTGCCATCAGGTAAAATCGATGCTCCTCCATCGTCATACTGCCGGGGGCGTGGCCGTCTTGACGAACCACATACGGACCCTTGCCCCCTTGGAGATATCCAAGATTCAGCAGTTTGAATTGATCCACAGAATGAGAAATTTTCGGCATTGCCCGTGAACTATGAACAGAGCCCCAAGGGCGTCAAGGAAGCCGTCGCCGCGAAAGCCCGTAGCTGCTCGATTCCCTGCCGAAACAATCAGTGAAATATCGGTCGCAAGAACCACGTTTCAATCGACTGAACACTGGCGTTTTTCGCCTACCAGCAACCATCCAATACAGAAACCTGAACGACCATGACCCAGCCTCTGAATCGACGCCAATTTGTCACCAACACCGCCTTGGCCGGCGCAGCCATCGCGGGTGCGCCATTGCTTCGGGCTCAATCGAACCTCAGCGGCGACTCCATCAAGGTCGCGGTCATCGGCTGTGGCGGACGTGGATCCGGCGCACTCGAGAACTTCATGGATGCCTGCAAAGTCCTTGGCATCAAGCCTGAGATCGTCGCCTTGGCGGATGCCTTTGAAGACCGCGTTTCCGGACTGGCGAAGAAGCACGGCGTGGCGAAAGAACTCCAATTCACCGGCTATGAGGCCTACAAGAAAGCCCTCGCGACCGATTGCGAATACGTGATCATGGCCACCCCTCCCGGCTTCCGCCCGGTCCATTTCGCCGCTGCGGTCGAAGCTGGCAAACACTGCTTCATTGAGAAGCCCGTGGCCGTCGACCCGGTCGGTTCCCGCGCCGTCATGGCTGCCGGCGAGATCGCCAAGAAGAAAGGCCTCGGCGTTGTCGCCGGCACCCAGCGCCGCCACCAAAAGGGCTACCTTGAAAACAAAGCGAAGATCGATGCCGGAGCCATCGGCGAGATCAAGGGTGGCGTCATCCAGTGGAATGGCCGCATCCCTTGGATCAAGGAGCGCCAACCCGGCTGGTCCGACACCGACTACATCACCCGTAACTGGCTGAACTTCACCGAGCTCTCGGGCGATCACATCGTCGAACAGCACGTCCACAATATCGACGTCGCCATCTGGTTCCTCGGACGCCTTCCGGTCTCCGCACTTGGCTTTGGTGGTCGCGCCCGTCGCGTAACCGGCAACCAATTCGACTTCTTCAGTGTCGACCTCGACTTCGGCGACGATGTCCACATTCACAGTCAGTGCCGTCAGCTCACCGGAGCCTACGGCCGCGTCGGCGAGATGTTTACCGGTACCGAAGGCAGCTGCTTCGGCGGCGGCAAGATGAACGGCAAGGATGTCAGCATCGCCGAAATCAAACTCGAGAGCGACAATGCGATGGTCCAAGAGCACGTCGACCTGATTACTTCCGTGCGAGCCGGCAAGCCACGCAATGAAGCCAAGCAGATCGCTGAATCCACACTGGTGGCCATCATTAGCCGGATGTCTTCCTACACCGGACAAATGATCCGCTGGGTCGATGTCACCGAGAACGAAAAATCACCGTTCTTCGCCTACAAGTGCCCGGTCGATCCGCTTACCTTCGAAAAGGGCGCCATCACCCTTCCTGCCGAAGAGCCACCCGTTCCCGGCACCGCCTGATTTTCTCCTCCCAGATCACACAACGGCCCGCGTTGACCGTCGATGCCTCCATCGATTGTCGACCGGGCCGTTTTCCGTGTACGAATTGACGATTCAGGCGATCTGCAGCGATGGCAGGTGGAGGGTTTCCTTCATCCGGCAGACCTCAGCTGCCGCAGGGCTTGAGGTCGCCAAGCCATAAGGGTGGTCCGCCATCCAGTCGAGGAACCGGCAAATCACCTCCGTAGGCTGCGCCTCGGAATCGTAACGAGCTGGGTCGACCGTGCCATCGAGCTCCGTTTCACGACAGACTCGGCAGTCGCAAAGCATGATCCGACAGACGTTCGGC
>NZ_JBATWY010000210.1:0-2370 GCF_049672945.1 Haloferula sp.
ATGGGCAACCCGAGAGGGCTGTTGTTTGTGGCAAGATGTGGCCGCAGAAATCAAGGTAGCTAAAAGTATGTTGCGGATTTTCATTACGACGTGTGAACGATCTCTCAGAGGTTTTTCTTAGCCGAACAGTGTTTATTAGTATCATCTGGCGGAGGGCTAGATTCGTATATCCAAGGGGGAAGGAAGTTGGGGAAACGTCCCTGGATCCCTTGAAGTTTCAAGCCTTCAGCATTTCTTTTGTCCCTCTATCCTAGGATTCTGAGCGCTCCCGTCAAACCGATTCCGTGGTGAGTGATATACGCACTTGGGAGCTGTTGCGGGTGCGGGCCAATAGTTGGGTTCGTCGGGCGGCTTTCCCAAAAAGTGTTCGCGCGAACACTTTTTGGGTGGACAGGCGACCGGAAATTTCCTTTTTCTGGCTGAGTCATGACTGCGAAGAAGAAAAAATGGTGCTGGAGGGCGGATCTTGCCGTCTTTCGTGGATTGACGGACTTCGACCGGTCGGGGTTCGCGGTGTTGCTGGAATGGTTCGAGAATTTCCGGCTGCGTCTGGGTCTTGAGGCGGGGCGCGATGCGGCGGCGGCTTTCTGGAAGGAGGAGGTGACGGGCCATGGTCGGGTGCGGGAGGACTGGCAGCTGGAGCAGTGGTCGGCGGCGATCAGCTGGTATCTCCATTGGCTCAAGGTTTGTGACGAGGCGGGGGCGGATCACCGCAGCTTGCCGGAAAGGCTACGGGCGGCGGTGCGTTCGGCGGGGGCGCGCAGGGGCTTGGCCCGCAGGACCAAGGAGTGTTATGCGGCGTGGGCGTCGCGCTATGGGAAGTTCGCGAGCTCGGATGTGGCGGTGCTCAAGGTGGAGACGGCGACGCGTTTCCTGACGGCGCTGGTGGAGGATGAGGAGTGTGCTTTTTCCACCCAGAAACAGGCGCTCAATGCCTTGGCGTTCTTCTTTAAGAATGTCCTCGGAGTGGAGGATCCGGTGTTTGATGTGAAGCTGAAGAAGACGGAGCAGAAGGTTCCGGTGGTGCTTTCCAAGGAGGAGACTTCGAAGCTTTTTGGTTGTCTTGGGTCGGCTTACAAATTGGCGGCTCGTCTGCAGTATGGGGCGGGGCTGAGGTTGAGCGAGTTGGTGAGGCTCCGGATCAAGGATGTGGATCTGGAACGTGGGACCGTGACGGTGCGCTGTGGCAAAGGTGATAAGGATCGAGTCACGGTATTGCCGGCAAGCTTGAAGAAGGAGTTGCGGGAGCAGGTGGAGCAAGCGCGGGCGCTGTGGCAAAAGGATCGAGATGCGGGGAGGGCCGGGGTCCATATTCCTGGGGCTTTGGGGAGGAAGTTTTCGAAGGCGGGTGAGTCCTTTGAGTGGTTCTGGGTGTTTCCGGCGAGCAAGCAGTCGAAGGACCCGGAAACGGGGGTGATGAGGCGTCATCACTTGCATGGAGGCGTTTACAACCGGGCGATTCAGAGGGCGGCGAGGTTGGCCGGGATCGAGAAGCATGTGACGAGTCATGCTTTAAGACATAGTTTTGCGACGCATTTGCTGGAGGGCGGGACGGATCTGAGGACCATTCAAGAGCTCCTTGGGCATGAAGACATCACGACGACGGAGATTTATTTGCACGTGGCGGTGGGAGCGCATGGACTGGGGGTGACGAGTCCGTTGGATGGGATGTGCGTCGCGTTCGCGTAAAGGGCTTCGTCGCGTAAAAGGCTTCGCCCCACGCTGATCAGCTCCACGCGATCGGTTGGTGGTCGCGTAAAAGGCTGCGCCTCACGCGATCGGTTGGTGGGAGGGGTGTGGCCGACGTGATTGGTTTGTGGGATGGAACAGGAGCACCGGGCGGCGATTAGTTTGCAAGGGAGAGGCGGGCTGCCGGGGTTGCGGCACGGGGGCGTGCCGCCTCCAAGGGCGCGGTCGCGCGGCGCGGTCTGGTTTTTCTGACTTCTGACTTCTGACTTCTGACTTTCGACTTTCGACCTTCGACCTCTGTCTACCAGGGCTGCTAGGGTGGGGTGAGCTCTATGGGTGGTTCGACAGGGCAGAAATGCCCTTGCTCCATTGGGTTGGGAGCGCTGGGCATGACAAATCCAGGGTAGCCTGCGTTTCACTCCGACAACCCTGGGCTGGGGGACGCAAGCCCTTTGGGGTGGATGCAGTAGCGCGGCTTGGGACGCGGTCCTCGCGTAAAGGGCTTCGTCGCGTAAAGGGCTTCGCCCCACGCGATCAGCCCCACGCGATTGGTGGGTGGGGTGAGTTGTGGGGAGAAAGGAAGGGGATCTTCATCGGTTCAGGAACCTCGCGCCATCTCAGTTCCTGCTTGGCAGCTTCACTGCCTTCAGGGCGAGGAACATCGGGAACTCACGCGCTGCC
>NZ_JBATWY010000211.1:0-2476 GCF_049672945.1 Haloferula sp.
CTGTATGGTCGCTCCTCTGAGAGAAACCGCTCAAGTGAAGAAGTGCTTTGCTGCTCGCCGCCAGACGCGAAGGGCGCGCAAAGAACTGATAATAGCACAAGTAGCGTCTTCATTTTCTTGGAGAACAGTATTGATTCAACACAGCGAGTGTGACTATCGAGTTGGGATTGTCAAACACGCGGTCCGGATCACAAGGGTATCTTGCTCATTTTAAGCACCTTGTCGAGTTCATTAAGCGGGGGAAGCTTTTTGAAGCAGCGGACCATCTCGGAAACTTTGGGAATTCAATATTCGACTGCCAATTTGAATTGGTGTTCCGATATGTCAGGATTTCCCGGCTATTCAGAAGAGCGAAGGAGCAAGATTTAAATTGCGCGATGACTGTTCGGGAGATCAGATGTTCGCATGAATACTAAAGCGCAAAATGACAGGGCTGGTTTTCAATGGAATGAGGATTTGCTCATGTCGCGCAATTTGGAGCGGAGAGAAATCGAGGCCTACGGTTTTCTGATCGCGTGGTTCGAGGAGCGCCGGGTCCGGGCCGGTATGGAACCTGGAAGAGCGGCGGCGATTTGGTTTTGGAAAGAGGTCGTATTGGCAAAGGAGCGGAAGGAATGGCAGCTTGATCAATGGTCGGCGGCAATGGTGTGGTATTTGAATTGGCTCAAGCTGTGTCTTGAGCGGGGTGATGAGGCGAGGACGCTCCCAGAGCGGATGAAGGCTGCAGTCCATCAAACGGGTGCGAGACGGGGCCTGGCACTGACGACCCGAAAGACCTACGGGGGTTGGGTGGCACGCTTCGGGTCGTGGGCGGGGACAGCGCGGCAGGCGATGAATGAGGAGGCGGCGAGGCAGTGGCTCACGGAACTCGTCTCGGAGACCAAGATAAGTTTCGCGACCCAGAAGCAGGCTTTGAATGCCCTGGTGTTCTTTTTTCGGGATGTTTGTGGGCGGGAGGAGGTGAATCTGCAGGTGAAGATGAGGAAGCGGCAGCCGCGAATTCATGTGATACTGGCGCGTAGCGAGGTCATGGGCATCGTGGCGAAGCTGGAGCCGATGTATCGCCCGATGGCGGCGCTGCAGTACGGTGCAGGACTTCGTTTGAAGGAGCTCTGTAGGTTGCGGGTCAAGGATATCGATTTGAAGCGCGGCACGGTGACAATCCATTGTGGCAAGGGTGATCGTGACCGGGTTTCGATCATTCCGGCAATTTTGCAGCCTGTTTTGGAGGCCCAACTCGAGCGTGTGAAGTGTTTGTGGGAAGGCGATCAGAAATCGGAGACTCCTGGCGTGGCTATGCCGGGAGCTTTGGCTAGGAAGTTTCCTTTGGCAGGAAAGAAGTTGGCGTGGCAGTGGGTTTTCCCAGGCCCAGAGCTTTCTCTTGATCCGGAGTCGAAGATCCTGCGCCGTCATCACATCCATTCCGGTGTTTACGGCAATGCGTTCCGAAGGGCGGCGGAAAAGGTGGTTGCGGATAAGCGTGTGACAACCCATGCGCTTCGTCATGCTTTTGCAACCCATCTACTCGAAAGTGGGACGGACATCCGGACACTGCAGGAGTTATTGGGTCATGCACACGTTTCAACGACGGAGATCTACGCCCATGTGGCGAAGGTTGGAAATGATCGGGGAGTCCGTAGTCCGATGGATCATGAAAAGCTGGAAGACTGGGGATTCGATGATGGTGAAGGCGGTTTGGCAGGCGGGGTGGCATGAGAAATGCCGACGGCCATGCTTCGTTCTCTTCGCGATGGATTGTTTGTGAAGGCGGTGGGAACAACTCGGAACAGCTCGTGGATATCCGCCGGTTCGTCGCTAGTCTGGGAAGCTTGCGCGGATTCGTTCGGGACTTCTTCGCAGGATGCCAAACCCGTGGAATCCTAGGGGCTGTAAGTGGAACAGCGATTTTTCCCACTTATCCCCATGATTAAGATGAAGATTCTTTGGGGTTACCAAATGGAATCC
This sequence comes from Haloferula sp., assembly GCF_049672945.1. Classification (NCBI taxonomy): domain Bacteria; kingdom Pseudomonadati; phylum Verrucomicrobiota; class Verrucomicrobiia; order Verrucomicrobiales; family Verrucomicrobiaceae; genus Haloferula; species Haloferula sp. The sequence goes on from NZ_JBATWY010000211.1 coordinate 1,966, forward strand.
TCTTCTAGTATGTGGACAAGTGGAGCTTTGGACCGTGAGTTTCCGCTCGCTCCGGATCTCCGACATGGAGAAGCGAAAGCTCGCGGTCCGGTGGAATGAGGTTCTCTGCATTTTCGAAATGTCTGTCGTCCGGAAAAGAAGAACGACGCATGCCGGAAGGATCCAGCATGCGCCGCTCAGTGGGTGTGGGAAAGTTTTCTACCTCCGAATCCCGACTTCCGAATCAGATGAGCATCAGGGCGGGTTGCTCGAGGAGCTTCTTGAGCTCGGCGAGGAACTGGGCGGCGACGGCTCCATCGACGACGCGGTGGTCGCAGCTGACGCCGACATTCATGCGCAGGCCGGGAACGATCTGGCCGTTCTTGACGACGGGCTTCTCGACGGCGGCGCCGATCGAAAGGATCATGGCTTGGGGGGGGTTGACGATGGCATCGAAGCTCTCGACGCCCCAGGCACCGAGGTTCGAGACGGTGATGGTGCCACCGTCAAACTCGTTCGGCTTGAGCTTCTT
>NZ_JBATWY010000212.1:0-46355 GCF_049672945.1 Haloferula sp.
CCCCTGGGATGTAGCAGGAAGGAGCAAAGTACGGGAATCACCGTCAGTGAAACCACGAACGACGCGATCATCGAAACAATGGTCGCAATCGCAATCGGCGCGAACAGCTTGCCTTCGACACCCGTCAAACCCAGCAGCGGAAGGAAGACCAGAATGATCAGCACCGTAGCATAGAAAATCGAGTTCCTCACCTCACCGGAGGCCTTCGCGATCACTTCCAGTCGAGGCCTCGGAACCGACCTCGCCGCATTCTCTTTCAATCGTCGGAAGACGTTCTCCACATCAACAATCGCGTCGTCCACCACCATCCCGATCGCGACCGCCAGCCCACCCAGGGTCATCGAATTGACGCTGATATCAAAACCCGTGAAGACGAGAAAGGTGATCGCGAAAGACATCGGCATCGCGGTCAGGGTGATGAAGGTCGTACGGAAGTTCAGCAGGAACAGAAACAAGACGATCGTCACCATGATCGCCCCGTCGCGAATCGCTTCGGTCAGGTTGCCGATGGCATGGTCGATGAAGTCTTTTTGCTGGAAGAGCATCGTGGTTTCCACCCCTTCCGGCAGTCCGTCCTTCAATTCACCCAAGGCCCTGCCGACCTCTTCAGTGAGCATCCGCGTATCCACTCCCGGAGCCTTGGTGATCGACATGATCACGCCGTAGGTCGGTGACTTTTCCGGGTGCTTGCTGATCGTGGCATCGCCACGCATCGGCTCGATGCCCCACACCACCTCGCTGACATCCGCGATCGAAATCGGACGGTCGTTGATCTTCTTGATCACCGTTTTTCCGATGTCATCGAGTTCCACGCTCATCGCCAGATTGCGCACCATGATCTCGGTCGGCCCGGTATTGAGAAATCCCCCTGTCGTCCGGCTGGCCGCCTGCTCCGCTGCCGACTCAAGTTCTTCGAGGCTGATGCCATTGGCCCGCATCCGGTAAAGATCCGGCTGAATCTCGATCTGCCGCACCCCACCACCCATGTTGAGGATTTCCGCAATCCCGGAAATGCCCTGGAGCCGCGGCTTGATCGTCCAATCGGCGAGGGTCCGGACCTCGCTCGGCGAAAGGTAACCCGGCTCGCCCTCCGGCACCGTCGAGCGCACCCCGACGAGCAGGATTTCCCCCATCAACGAAGCGACCGGCGTCATGAAGGGCTCGACACCTTCCGGCAATTGCTCGCGTGCCGACTGCAATCGCTCCTGCACCCGCACCCTCGACTTATCGATGTCGCTGTCCCAATCGAACTCCGCGTATATCAATGAAAGCGCGACGTCCGAGTTGGAGCGCAAACGGGTCAGACCCGACACGCCCATCATCGCGCTTTCCATCGGCACCGTCACCTGGGCCTCGACCTCTTCAGGAGAAAGTCCCGGCGCTTCGGTGAGAATCGTCACCGTTGGCTTGGTCAGATCCGGCAGCACCTCGACCGGCAGCTGGGTCGCCGTGCGGAAACCCATGACCATGATCAGCAGCGAGACTCCGATAATGATCGCCCGATTGGCGAGCGACCATAGGATCATCTTGTTCAACATGACTCAGGAAGCTTTCGGGTTGGATTCTGAAACCTCGACTTCTTCAGGATGATCCGAGCCTTTGCGGAGCAGCAACGAGAGGAGTAGTAGCACAAAGAGCACGCCACTTGTGATCTTCCACATGGGGCTCTCCGCCGTGCCTTCAACTGGAAGCCCGGCGGCCATCCGCTTCTTCGCTTCCTCCTCCGCCAAAGCTTCAGGCGACAGTTCGGAGCCGTCTTCGGCATGCTCGTGGCCATGGGCGGCATCGAGCGCTTCCTTGAGTGAAATGCTGCTCGCACCCGCGAACGAAAGCGAGTAACCACCCTTCGTCACCACTTCGTCACCGGGAAACAAACCGCCTTCGATCTCCACGAAGCTGTCGTTGCTCTTACCGGTCTGCACCGGTACCTTCACGAAGGCATTCGGCAGGTCGAAGTGCTTCACGTAGACAAAGCGGTTGCTCGCCTCCCCCTGAAGCGCCGCGCGGGGCACGCTCAAAACATTCGCTCGCGAGTCCAGCACCACGGAAAATTCCGCTCTCATCTCCTCACGAAGCCGCCCGCTCTTGTTCGGCAATATAAAGATCGCATCAATCGTGCCGCTCTCTTCATCGGCCGTCGTCCCAAAGCGGATCAGCCTGCCGTCGAACTTCTCGTCGGGCAAGGCCACCACCTTGATGTGCGCTTCGGTCCCCGGCTGGATGCGGGCCGCGAAATGCTCCGGCACCTTTGCCACCGCATAGACTTCACTCAGGTCCGTGATCTCCAACAACGCCACATCCGGATTGAGCGGATCGCCCAGTCGGGCATTCGCGTGCGTCACCAATCCACCGATGGGGGCTTTCAGCGGAATCACCGGCGGCGGATCTCCCGGCATCCGGCTCTCGACCTTTGCCACCACCTCCCCCGCCTCCACCCGGTCACCGGGATGGGCCGAGAGCTCGACGATCCGTCCGGCGATCCGACTGCTCACCCCTGCCATTCTCTCCGGAACCGCCTCAATATGGCCGAGCGCAAAGAACGACTCTTCGAAGTCCTGCTCCTCGACCGCAACCGTTTCGATTCGGAGATTTTTCACCCCGGTCTCATCGAGCACCACCGTGTTCGAGTTGTCTTCTTCACCCACCAGTTTCGGTGCGGCAAAGAGCACGAGCGCCGAAGCCATCATGCCTCCAATTTGATTGATTGATTTCATGTCCTGTTAGGAAAAATTAGAATGAACCTTTCGCCGCCTCATAGCGGACCCGGGCGAGATGGAATTCACGCAAGGCATCAAGCCTCGCGGCGGAGAGCTGCAGCAACTTCTCGCGATTGCGGAACACCGTCTGAATGTCGCCCTGCCCCTGCTTGATCGCCTCTTCGGCCCCGGCCACCTGTTCTTCGGCAAGCGGGATCAGCTCACGGCCGAGCTCCGCGAGCAGCGCCTTCCACTCGGCCATTTCGCGACGGGCTCCATCGACCTCGAGATCAATCGTCCGGGCCAGCGCCTTGGCTTCTCTGTCCTTTCGCTCCGCTCGCGCCACCGCCTCTTCAATCTTGCCTTCGTTCTTGTTCCAGAATGGCAGGGGAATCTTGAAGCGAAGTCCGACAATGCCTTCCGTCTCGAATCCTTCCGGCGCATCTTCCCGCCGCTCGACTCCGGCGAACAGGCCCGCCTCCACGTCTTCCTGTCGACGCGCATACTCAAGCTCGACACCTTGCGCCGCGGCCTCGGCTTCCAGGCTCGCCACTTTAAAATCAGGACGCTCGCCATGACTCACCCCGGCGACCGGGACCACGACTTCCGGGAGCGCGCCGCTGACCAGTAGAGCCTCCGCCGGATACATTCCCAGCAACGGCTTGATCCTCCCCAACAGCGCCGTTTCCTCCGCATCGAGTTGCCTCATCTGCACCTTGAGGCTGGCCGCTTCCAGCTTCGCCTGCCCGGCATCCAGCAAGGAGCCCTCGCCCCGCGCGGCGATCTCGGAAAGCAACTTCGCGAATTCACCCGACAGCTCGGACTGCTTCCCCAAAAGAATGCGGCGCTGGTGATTCGACAAGATCATCACCACCCCTTCGCGAGCCTCGGCAATGAGCCGTCGTTCCACTTCCCTCACTTCCGCCTCAGCCGCTTTGACTTCCGTCGCGGTGACCTTCTTTTCCAAAGCCAAGCGATCGGTTAGGGGAAAACGCTGATTCAATCCGATCTCGAACAACCCCTCCTCGAATCGGGTATTGTGCTCGAAGCCGGTCTCGAGTTCCGGATTCGAAAGCCGACCCGATTGATTCATCCTCCCCTGTGCTTCACGGATCCGCAAACGCGCCGCGGCCAGATTCGGATTCTGAGCGCGGACCCGGTCGCCCACGCTCTCAAGCGTCACGACAAGCCCCGGCTCCGCCGCCACCGGGGCGGCCAATGACAGACATGCCACGAAGGCACCAAAACGAAAAAACGGCATAGCAATGATTGAAAAAAATTTGAAGAGAACCGCCCTTCGACATCGGAAGGATCGGATTCGTGAGATAAGAACCGAAACCGCGACCAAAGGAGGCCGACAGCAGGGAGGAGATCTCTAACAGAGGCCCCGGAGCGCGATCAAAGGGCGCTCAGATCAAAGGCGGCTTATCCAAAGAAAACACCGGTGCCTCCGGTGCTTTGTCCGCCGTAAAATTCAGGATCGTCCGACCCGCCACAAGCCCCGCCATACTGCAACGCGTTCCGCTTTCCGAAACCATGGCTCCACCCGTCGAACAATGACCGTGGTGATGATGATGATGCGGACCCGGAGGGCAGTCAGGATCGTGGTCGTTCCCGTGATCATCCGGCGCTGGCGCGTGATGATCCCCTTCCGCGTCACAGACGTGCTCAATCTCGACGCATGGGTCCGGCAGCCCGCCGTGGGCCATCAGCAGTCGCCCGCACATCCCGGCAAAAACGCCGAAGACAAGCAGGCTGGTCACAAATCGAAGCACGGCGCTAAAAAGCAGCAAATATCCTGACAATCAAGGCGAAAGCCACCGCACCATGAAGCCCGACCATCAAAAAACACCGCAACAGCCGATCCCTGCCCCATCTTTTCGTAGAATCCCGGTCCCTGCCAAAATCCGTTGGATTGACGTCGCATGAGTGCTGCGTTAACGCTTCACCCGAATGATTGGCCATCGATTCCTCCTACCACTCACCATCCTTTTAGTTCTGGCAGCAAGTGCTTCGTCCCAAGTCACCGTCACTCTCAATATGGAGAAGTCGAGCTTCCTCCATGGAGAGGCGGTCAAAGCCGGCGTCTCCATTACCAATCTCTCCGGACAGGACCTCGTTTTTCAAGGCAGCGCCCGCGAGCCATGGATCGATTTCATGGTAAACTCAAGTCGGGGGGTTCCCTTGACCGCCGTTGGTAGCCCTGCTTTCGGCACGGTGAAAATCCCCGCAGGAAAGACGGTCGCGCGCGCCGTTGATCTCAATAAACTCTTTTCTCTCAATGAGTTGGGCAATTATTCGGTCTACGCCATCGTGCGACCGCCAGGCCGCCACTCCGGAGGTTTTCAATCGCAGCGCCGATTATTTACCATCAGCACTGCCAAGCCCTACTGGTCGCAGGTCGTCGGAGTTCCGGGCAAGAAGGGTGAAACCCGAGAATACCGATTGATCCAGTTTACCGGTGGCCAGAAACTGAAGCTCTACGTTCAGGTCGCCAACGCCCGCAATGGCTACGTGATCCGGACCCACGGCCTCGGCGAGTCCCTCTTTTTCCGCAAACCAACCGTCGCCGTCGATGGCGCTCTCACCATGCACGTGCTCTATCTGGTCACGCCTGAGATCTGGGGACACGCGAGAATCAACCCGGATGGGGAGTTTTTGGGACGCGATCTCTATAAAAATTCCGAGTTTGGCGACCCTTCACTCGTCAAGCTTCAGGACGGCTCGATCCGTGCCAGCGGAGGAGTTCCTTACGATCCAAAAGCCGAAGCCGAACAGCGGGCCAATAACAGGAAGGCCTCCGAAAGACCCGATTTCATCTACGACTAAAAAACCGGAGGCCACAAACTCGGTTTTTCCTTTACACCGCCCTCAGATTGCTTAAGAAATCTAAATAGTTTTTAAAACTTAATCGCTTCTCCTGCTTTCCCCATGAATTCGATGTTTCCTGCGGTGCTTGTCGCCCTGATTGGACTATTTCTCTGCAATTCGGCCCAAGCTTTTCGCACGGTCGTGATTGATCCCGGCCACGGTGGCCACGACAAGGGGGGGCAATGGGGCTTGGTCTACGAAAAGCACCTCGCCCTCGACACTTCGGCTCGCCTTGAAAAAGAGCTCAAAAAACGCGGATTCCGCACGGTGATGACCCGGCGCAGCGACTACTTCATCTCCCTTCCGGAGCGCGTCCGGATCACCAAGAAATACCGCGACGCGATCTTTATCAGCGTCCACTACAACTACACTTGGAAGCAGGGTGTCTCCGGCCTGGAAACCTTCTACACCAACTCCAAGAGCAAACCGCTCGCAGCTTACGTCCAGTCGGGCATGATGAAGAAGGTCCGAACCGTCAACCGAGGCGTCAAATTCGCCCGGTTTTACGTGATTCGCCACAACACCTGCCCCGCCATTCTCGTCGAGTGCGGCTTTGTCAGCAATGCCACCGAACGCTCGCGGATGAAGTCGGCCTGGTGGCGCCAGTCGCTCGCTGAAGGCATCGCCGACGGGATTGTGCGCTTTCGGCGCAGCTAAGCCCCTTTGCGCGAAAACGCCACTGCAGCCTGCGGCTCTCTCGACTTCCCCTCCCGCGCACCCTACGCTCGCGGCATGAGCTGTGTAGGTGTCGAAGAGATGCGCGCCATCGAAAATGCGGCCTTCAAACGCGGCGTCGATCCCGGTGAACTCATGGACCGCGCGGGTGAGGGCATCGCTGCCCGCCTGCTCGATCACTTTCCGCACCCCGGCACCGCCATTGCCTACCTTGGCAAGGGCAACAATGCGGGCGACGCCTTGGTCGCCCTGGCGATCCTTCGCCAAGCCGGATGGCAGATCTCCCTTCGCAGCTGCTACCCGGAGCATGAATGGAGCACCCTTTCTCGCCAACGCCTGCGGCGTCTTGGGCTCACCCCCTCGGACCTCCCTACTCATCCAGCCCATCCGCTGCTGCTGCTCGACGGCCTACTAGGCATCGGTGCACGCGGCCCCCTGCGCGAACCACTGGCTTCTCTCGCCACCGAAATGACCGAGCTTCGCCAACGTCGTGGGGCCTTGATCGCTGCCATGGATCTACCCTCCGGCCTTGACGCTGATAGCGGTGAATCGCAGCCCGGGGCTGTCGTCGCCGACCTCACACTGACCGTCGGCATTCCAAAACAAGGCCTCCTCACCGACGCCGCCACAAACGCGACGGGTCGACTTTTTCTCATTCCGCTCAAGGACCTTCCCCTACCGGACCGACCGGGCATTCAGCTCTTCAGTCCCGACACCTTTGGCGGCCTCCTTCCGCCGCGTCCTCATGACTTTCACAAAGGAAACGCCGGGCGTGTTGCCATCCTCGCCGGATCCCCAGGAATGAGCGGTGCGGCAAGCCTTGCCTCCACCGCTGCCCTGCGCGCCGGAGCCGGCCTCGTCACGCTCTATCTCCATCCGGACACCAAGGTCTCCACTCCACCCGAGATCATGGTGAAATCCCATCCCGAAAGCGTTGATGGCGCTTTTTCATCTCGAGCAGACGCCCGGGTCATCGGACCCGGTCTTGGCAATTCCTCGTCGGCCGTTCAGTCCCGCCTTTTGGATCGACTGGCAACAGACGAAACGCCGGCCGTGCTCGATGCCGACGCACTGAACTGGATCGCCAGCGCCAGCCGGCAAGATCTACTACATCCCCAGTACCTCATCACACCGCATCCCGGCGAATTCGCCCGCCTTGCACCCGACCTCGCCGATCTCCCGCGTCCCGAAGCCGCCGCCCGTTTTGTCGAACGCCACCCCTGCACCCTGCTCCTAAAAGGTTCCCATACGCTGATCGCTGCTCCCGGTGAGTCGATTCGCTTCAATCCCACCGGCCACTCGGGAATGGCCAGCGGTGGCCAGGGCGATGTCCTCGCCGGGGTATGCGGAGCCCTGCTTGCAGCGGGGATCCGCCCCATCGACGCCGCCTCACTGGGAGCCTGGCTCTGCGGTCGAGCCGCCGAACGTGCCCTCACCCACGGCCACCAAAGCCCCGAATCCATGACGGCCAGCGATACCATCGCGCAGCTCGGCGGTGCCTTCGACGACTGGCGTCAAAGACGCCGTTAGACTCGTTCAACTCTCCGCCAACTCGGCGAAGACCATCAGCCCACTCGTCGTCTGCAAGGTGCTGATCACCAGCACATCCTGGGTTGATCCAATCTTGTCCACCGCGTGATTCACCACGATCATCGTGCCATCGGCGAGATAACCAACCGCCTGATGCTCGTCCTTTCCTGTCCTCACCAAAGCGAGCCTGAACTTCTCGCCCACCACCACCGAAGGACGCAGCGCTTCGGAAAGCTCATTGAGATTCAGCACATCCACACCGCGCAGCTTCGCGACCTTGCTGAGGTTCTCATCGGTGGTCATCAGCCTCGCTCCGAGCAGCTGGGTCGTCTGAAGAAGTCGCCCGTTCAGAGTCTCATCGGTGGACACGCCACGCGCCTCTTCGATTGAAACCTTGAGCTCTTTGTCCTCACGCATTTTTTCCAGCGCACTCAGTCCTCGTTCGGCCCGTTGACGGTTTGCAGCCGACGGGGAATTCGCCAGTACTTCAATCTCATCGAGCACGAAGCGTGGCACGATCAAGCGACCAGTCAGGAAACCGGAGCGAACCACACCCGACACACGGCCATCCATGATCGCGTCGTCATCCAGCACAACGGGCTGACCCGTACTGCTGTCCTGACGGAAACGCACATACGGGAGAATGAACGCAAAGTCGTCGTGACTGCTTCGCAAAGCCAAAACCGCCCCGAGGAATCCAAAGCTGGCATACAGCAGCGAGCTGATCCCGAGAGAGATCGTCAGCGCGATGTCCGGACCAGACAGAACCTGCCCGCTATCCATCTCGAACTGCCGGTTCAAGGCCGAAGTCAGCACCTCCGTCAACCCGACCCGGGTCACCAAAAACGCACAGAACAAGCCCACCAGCAGGCCGAATGTCGCGGTCGAGAAGCCACGCAGGGTGAAACCTTCCATCAATTTCTCGACGAAGATGAAAAAGGCCGCCACCACCAAACCACCGAGCAAGCCAGCCCAGATCGGAATCTCCAGCGCATCATTGCCTTTGGTGCTGAACGCCAGGGCCGCTCCCGCCGCCTCACAAATGAGGAGGTAAAGCAAGCGGGCGATATTGACGGAGGCCGGTGCGTTCATCTTCCGCTGACAAGACTCCCCCGGCAGCCGTCTGATGTGCAAGCAAAACACCTGTCCACTCCAGACATGCCCGAGCCAGAACAGGTTTCCGATTTGTCCGGACTGCGGGAAACCGCTAGCTTCATCGCCAATCTCTTTTCCAAGCTCATGGCATCCCCACCAAAATCGATTTTCCGGATCATCATGATCCTGCTGGCGGGTTACGGCGTGGGGACCCTCGCAGCCACCATTTACTGCTACCTCCAGCCGAAGATCTACGAATCCCGTGCGGTGCTCACTGAAGAGCGGGAGCCGGGGGGATCAACCGCTCTGCCGGGCCCCCACGCCGCGAGAGCTGTTTCCGATTTGATGCTGCACCGAGTCTGGGACCTGAGCTTCAAGGAATCAGTGCTCCAACTGCAGCAGGGAGTGACGATCACATCGACTCCGGCAGGCACCGTCATTGAGGCACGTTTCGATTCAGCCAGTGATGCCCGGCAGATCGCGGACTACCTGTCGAAAAGCTTTCCCGGCTTTGACCGCGAACGCCAATGGTCGGCCGTTGAAGGACTCGACGACTACTACTTCCCCAAGGAAATCGAAACGTCCACCAAGCTCCACCAACTCCGCCAGAGCATCTTGGAATCGCTGAAACGCACCGGAAATGACAGCCCGGGCATCCTGATCAGCGAAACCACGGTGGCTCGGATCGATGACGCCGACCTCACTCGGCAATTCGAGGCTTACCAAGCCACCGCGACTCCACCCGGCCGCTTCGCGCCGCCAGACGGCCAAATTCTCACCCCCCTCCCGCTTGCCGCCATCCCGATCGTGCTTCCGACCCCGGTTTCTCCCAATGTCGAGGCCGCCTTCCTGACCGGCCGAATCAGTGGCCTGCTGGCAGCCGCGGCGGTGCTTGCCTGGATCCTCGCCCGCAGACCTTCGCTTGTTTGGGTCTCCACGCCGAAACCTGCGAAATCGCCGGATTGGGCGGATGTTCAGCCATTACCTTCCCAAAATCGCTTCGAAAACTGGTAATTGGCTCGTTTTCTGCGGCTTTCTCGAAAGAAAGCGACATCCCATTCGGACAGGTATTCGTCGGACTCGACAATCCGCCCGAATTGGCCCACCGATTTATCCACTGCTTGGAACGACCTGAGCTGCACATTCCTCAAAAATCATCACGCCTTCTGACCATCGGCCCCAACCACTTGTCCTTGGAGGACATTAGAGGCCGGAGTTTCCCCTTCACATCCCATCGTCATGCCCGAGTCATTTCTTCCCGCTCCTTTCGCGCACCCCTACGAGATCGATCCGAAGTACGCCAAAAGCGCCGTCTACTTCTGCTGCGAATTCGCCATCGATCAATCCTTCAAGATCTACTCCGGTGGTCTTGGTTTCCTCGCCGGCTCCCACATGCGCTCCGCCGCAGCCATCAAGCAGAACCTCTGCGGAATCGGCATGTACTGGACCTGCGGCTACTACAACCAGACCCGCGGTGAAGGCCGCGAGATGGCCGTTCAATTCCGCCGCAAGGAATACGCCTTCCTGCAGGACACCGGCATCCGCTTTCAGATTCCAGTCTACGGAAAACAGGTCTGGGTCGGTGCCAAGTTCCTCCCGTCCGAAGTCTTCGGCACGGTTCCGATGTTCTTCCTCACCACCGACCTGCCCGAAAACGATCACGATGATCGCCAGATCACTCAGCGTCTCTACGACAACGATCCCTACCGCCGCATTGCCCAATACACCGTGCTCGGTGCCGGCGGTGCACGCCTTCTGGAAGAACTCAACGTCGACCCGGAGGTCTGGCACCTCAACGAAGCCCACGCCCTGTCCGCCGCCTTCCGCGTCCTCGAAAAACACAAGGGCGATGTCGAGGAAGTCCGCAAGCGCTTCGTCTTCACCACCCATACCCCCGAGGAAGCCGGCAACGAAAAGCACGAGTTCGATCTCCTGAAAAAGGCCAGCTTCTTCGGCAAACTCGACGAAGCCACCGTGCGCAAGGCGACCGGCATCGACGGTGACGTTTTCAACCACTCGCTCGCCGCCCTGCGCATGAGCCGCACCGCCAATGGCGTGTCGAAGCTCCATGGCGAAGTCGCGCGCAAGATGTGGGGCCACTACGAAGGCATCTGTCCAATCGGCCACGTCACCAATTCCCAAAACGCCAAGTACTGGAAAGACCGGGGTCTGGAACGCGCCCGCCTCAACAACGACCCCGAATTCCTCGCGGATCGGAAGCGGGAGCTTCGCCAGCAACTCTTCCGTCTGGTCGCCGACCAGACCGGCAAGCTGATGGATCCCAAAGCCCTGACCATCGTCTGGGCCCGCCGCTTCGCCGGCTACAAGCGCGCCGAACTGATCACTCGCGATGAGAAACTCTTCCGCGAGCTTCTCAGCCAATCCGACCGCCCCGTCCAAATCCTCTGGGCCGGCAAACCCTTCCCCTTCGATTACGGCGCGATCGATACCTTCAACCACCTGATCCGACTCACCAAGGACTACCCGAATGCCTCGGTCGTCGTCGGCTACGAACTCGAAGTCTCCCGTCTGCTCAAATACGGCGCCGACATCTGGCTGAACAACCCTGTCGTCACCCGCGAAGCCTCCGGCACCTCCGGCATGACCGCCGCCATGAATGCCGCCGTCAATCTTTCGACCTTCGACGGCTGGGTTTGCGAATTCGCCAAAGATGGTCACAACTCCTTCATCGTCCCACCTGCCGACCCATCGCTCAGCCCCGAAGATCGCGACCGCCACGACCTGCTCGGCATCCACAGGATTCTCCAGGAAACCGTGCTGCCCATGTTCTATGAACGCCCAGACGAATGGTGGAAAATCGTCATGAACTCGATGAACGAAGTCGTCCCATTCTTCGACTCCGACCGCATGGCCGCCGAATACTACACCAGCATCTACCAGTAATACGGAAAAGGAGTTTGTAACTCCTTCCGCCACACCAGTAGAGCCCGACGCCCCGAAAAAGGAGCGTCCCAAGAACTCCAGAAAACCCAGAGTCGCCCCGCGACCCTGGGTTTTTCATTGCCCCCAAAGGAGCAAAACCTCCCCTCCCTCTTCTTCGACCCCAAACGAACGCCCATCGCCGAGCCTCTCGCCCACCCCCTCTTCTCCATCTCCCATCTCCCATCTCCCATCTCCCATCTCCCATCTCCCATCTCCCATCTCCCATCCACCATCCCTCACTCACCAAGCTCCGCAAGATCGCAAAGTAACGACAGACTCCGCATATTTCGCCGCATAATACGCCCGATCCTCCACACCCCATGCGGAGCGGATTCTCCCATCCGAGCACACATTCCGGGCGTCCAGATGTCCGCGCCCGCCCCAAAGCAGCCCAACCTCGATTCGGTCACCACGATCAATCAGGACGGCTCCCGCTATTTCCTCCATCCTGCCGACGTCAAAGGCAAGTGGACCACCCTTCGCCGCATCTTCGGCTTCGCGCTGATCGCGGTCTACGTCGCCCTGCCGTGGATCCCCATCAACGGCGCCCCCGCCCTCTTCTTCGATGTCGAAAACCGACGCTTCCATGTCTTCGGGCTGACCTTGGTCCCCCAAGACCTGTGGGTCCTCTTCTTCGGGATCACCGGCCTCGGCTTCACCCTCTTCTTCGTCACCTCCCTGCTCGGGCGCGTCTGGTGCGGATGGGCCTGTCCCTACACCGTCTTCCTCGACCACATCTTCCGCCGGATCGAACGTTTCGTTGAAGGCGATGCCCCCGCCCGCAAGAAGCTCGCCGCCGCCCCGTGGACCAAAACCAAGGTCGTCAAAAGAGTCATCAAGCACAGCCTCTACGCGCTCTGCGCCGCGCTCATCGCCCACGTCTTCATCTCCTACTTCGTCTCGATCGAAAGACTCTACGGCTACATGGGCGAAGGCCCCCTCGCCCACGCCACCTCCTTCGGCATCGTCGCCTTTCTAACAGCCGTACTGTGGTTCTGCTTCGGCTACTTCCGCGAGCAGTTCTGCGTCATCATGTGCCCCTACGGACGCCTGCAGGGCGCACTCAGCGATGACGATACCGTCAATGTCGGCTACGATGATGTTCGTGGTGAACCCCGTGGCAAAAAAGGCTCGACCGAAGGCGACTGCATCGACTGCCGCCGCTGTGTCACCGTCTGCCCCACCGGCATCGATATCCGCAACGGCCTGCAATTGGAATGCATCGGCTGTACCGCCTGCATCGACGCCTGCGACGACATCATGCGCAAGATCGATCGGCCCACCGGCCTGATCCGCTACGATTCACTCAAGGGCCTCGCGCATCAGAAACGGCGCTTCCTTCGCCCACGCGTCATCGCCTACACCATTCTCGGCCTGCTTGGCATGGGAGCCTTCACCCTTGCCGCCACCCGCAAGGCCAAGCCCTACACCGCCCAATTCGCCAAAGTCGCCATGGCTGGCATGCCTTTCCAGGCAGACGACGCCGGTGTCCGGAACTTCTATCAGCTCCGTTTCTACAATAAGCGAAACCAACCCGCCTCCTTCAGCGTATCCCTCGTCGACCCACCCGAAGGCTTCATCCTCAGCGGCAGCGAGCAGACCATCGAAGTGACCGCCGGCGAAGAAATCAGCCGTCAGTTCGTCGCCATCGCTCCCGCCGCCGCCTATAAAGGCCGGACTTCCCTCACCTTCCAAGTCATCGCCAATCCCGGCGAAGTCGCCATCACACAAACCGTTACCTTCCTTGGTCCCAATGCAGACACTCACCAGCCCTAACGCCCCAGATCCCATGCTCGTCAAACGTCCCTGGCTCCTCATCGTTCTCGCCTTCCTGCTGCTCATCGCCGCCTGGTCGGCCATGATCACCATCGCCCTCAAACACACCCCCGAGCGCATCGAAATCAAAGCCCCCGCGAAGTAAATAGCCGACCCGCTGTTTTCAGCTTTCAGTTTTTCCGCTTTCCGCTTTCCGCTTTCCGCTTTCCGCTTTCCGCTTTTCAAATGACCACCATCACCACCTTCGGCGCGCTCGCCGTCGGCCTTGCCACCAGTATTCACTGTGCTGGCATGTGTGGTCCCATCGCCTGTGGTGTCGGCGCGATCGCCAAGACCGAAGCGGAGCGCCTCACCGCCTCCTCGCTCTACCATGCCAGCCGACTCCTCTCCTATACCATCATCGGTGCGATCTGCGGCGCGCTGGGCAAGGAACCACTGAGCTGGTTCTTCGACTCCCCCGCCGTGCTCCTTCCCTGGGCCCTCGTCGCCGCCCTGCTGCTGCTCGCCAGCGGCCTCGATAAGAAAATTCCCCGCCCCAAAATCCTCAATCGCCTGACGGCCCGCGCCCGCCTCAAGGCCGGCAAATTTTCCGCCGTCGGCGGTGCCACCACCATGGGCCTGCTCACCCCCTTCCTCCCCTGCGGCCCGCTCTACGCCGTCTTCATCGCCCTGATGGCCTCCGGCTCCGCCGCCCGCGGTGCCGAATCCGCCCTCGCCTTCGGACTCGGCACTGTCCCCCTGCTGTGGCTCGCCCAGCATCAGTTCCATCGCATGCGAATGAAACTCACCCCCATCCGCCTCGCCCAAATCCAACGCGGCCTCGCCCTCGTCACCGCCCTCATCCTCGCCTGGCGCCTCCACGACACCCTCCCCGATTTCTCCAAATCAGAAGTCACTCCTACCGGCGAATCCCAGCAACTCCCCAGCTGCTGCCCTTGAACCTTAGGGCAGGGGCCCTAAGCACCCCATCGTGCCTGAGTTCACCTATTGCGAGCAGCTTTGTAGATCCCCTTTAAATCGAGAAGGGGAAATCGGGAACGAGAACAGAGTTTTTGATCTGGCCGCCAGGACTTGAAAAGAAGCGGAGAGAACCATCATCATCACAGAGCCAGACTTCGGTCGCACCTGCATCAAAATAGAGTGCCATTTTCTCCCGCATTTCGTTCTCGCTGTTTCTTGGGGAAATGACTTCCACACAGATCGCAGGGGCAAAGGTAAGAACGTTCGCCTTCTTTGCATCGGCGAGTTGCGAATCGGTAAGCCAGGCGACATCGGCAGCGCGGACGCCATCCAAGGTGGAGACAGGGACTTCCACGCTCGCTGCCCCGCCATCGATCAGGCTCTCCATGAGTTTGGCGATTCGGAAGCCCCTGTGGCCATGTGAAAATGAGGGAGGCGGGGTCATAATGATGTTTCCGTGACGGTCAGTCTCGATCCGTTGTTCAAGCCCCGAGTAAAAGGGATCGGCAAGGATCTCCTCCCAACGTTCGAGATTGAACGCCGTCTGGTCGCGGTGCGCGGGAAGCTGGATTGCGATTTCTCCCATGCCGCCAAGGTAACAGGTCCGTGGCGGGCTTGCAATAAAGTGATGCCGGTCGCGTGTTGAGTGGTTCCAGAAGCGCAATAGAGAAAAAACCAGCAACTCCCCAGCTGCTACCCCTGCAAACGTAGCTGCTGGAATCCCTGCGATCTGGGCTGATCAACGAATAAAGCTCAATCTGATGAAGGGGCCGACAGATTGAGATGGTAGCGTGCATGCTTTCGTTCACCAGTTCGCCTCAGCGCTCCGATCTCCACCAAAGCCGCCAGATCCCGAGTGGTCGTCGCTGTCCCGGCTTTCGTTATCGCACGGTAATTCGATGCGCTCAGCCCTCCCTGAAAGCCGTCGACTCCTTCCCGAAACATCCGCAGAAGAGCTTTCTCCTGACGGGCGTTGATCTGACGATCAAGGCGATCAAAAAATCGCGCCTTCCCGATCAGGAATTCCACACTGCGCAAACTCAAAACTTGAGCCTCCAAAAGGGCCTTGGAAAAATAAGCCACCCAATCATCGATCACCAACGTACGACTACCACGCGCCAAAGCATCATAGTAGGCAGTCCTCTTCGAATCGATCACCCGAGAAAGAGAGAGGATCACTGGCTTCCCGATCGACTGGGAAACCGCCAGTTCGGAAAGCGCCCGCCCGATACGTCCATTGCCATCTTCGAATGGATGGATCGACTCAAAGTAGAGATGGGCAACCGAGGCCCGCGCCAAACAGGGAAGCGACCGACCCACGCCATTCCACCAGTTCATGAAACCTTGCATTTCCCGTATCACATCGGCTGCAGGCGGTGCTTCGTAATGAACTCTCGGATCATGAATCGGACCGGACACAATCCGCATCGGATCGCCGCCCGAACGAAACGCCCCCACCTCAATGTCACCCCGCCCCTGCATCAGTAAACGATGCCATTTCAATATCCGCTCCAGCGTCAGCTCCTGATCGAAGCCACGATACCCATCAACGACCAGCTCGGAAACACCTCGCTCCGCTGGCGAGACCCGACGAGAATCCGCACTTAAGCCCAACTGCCT
This sequence comes from Haloferula sp., assembly GCF_049672945.1. Lineage (NCBI taxonomy): Bacteria > Pseudomonadati > Verrucomicrobiota > Verrucomicrobiia > Verrucomicrobiales > Verrucomicrobiaceae > Haloferula > Haloferula sp. The sequence goes on from NZ_JBATWY010000212.1 coordinate 16,167, forward strand.
CTGGAGCGATGACTGAAGGCTCGCGCGATCCAGAATCTCGCCTTCGATTCGAGAAGTCAGCAGCGCTTCATCACTCAGAAGCTGCACTCGAATCTGATCCTGATCCTCATCTGAGAGATGACAGGACGCACCAAGGAGCTTCCCGCTCTGAAGCAAAAACTGCTTCTCCAGCGATTCCGTTGCCGCCAAATCGAACCGAAAATTGGGCCAATCCTGCCTCTGCCAATTCCATTCCATGATCAATAGTCCCTCGCTTTATCAATCAATAGAACAAACCATTTGATCGATAGCAATCCTTCTTATCAGTCAGGAACCCCAAAAATGCGAACTCTTCTTGAAATCGCCCCTGCTGAAGTCGACCAGACAAATCAAAGCTTCCAGTTCGTGGAAGGCCCAGCCCGTTGGCCCAAAGGCAGCTTCAGCCAGTACTCCACACTTGACCCCACTCAACTATTTGGCATTTTCGCCAAGTAATGCCCGCCGCCACCGAAGACCGCCGCATCGCCGTGATCAAGGCACTCGCCCATCCGACTCGCCTGAAAATCGCCGAGTCCCTCGCCAAGCATCCGCTCTGCGTCTCGGAAATCCACGACCTCATCGGCAGCGACCTTTCCACGGTATCCAAGCACCTCACCCTGATGCGCGAAGCCGGCTGGCTCGCATGCGAAAAGAAGGGCCTGCACATTCACTACCGCCTCGCCTGCGATTGCCTCGACGAATTCCTTCGCTGCGTCGACACCCTCGCCACTTCTAACAACTGCTGCCAATCATGACCATCGCCTCCTTCCTCAAACTCCTCCGCGAGCACCCCAAGCACACCCTCACCTTCGTCCTCGCCGACGGCACCCCCGTCCCACCGCACTATCACATCACGGAAGTCGGTCACGCCACCAAGACCTTCCTCGACTGTGGTGGGAAACAGCACCGCAGTGAGTCCTGCATCCTCCAGACCTGGATCGCCGACGACACCGATCATCGCCTTCGCGCCGAAAAACTCCTGACCATCTTCGAGCGCGCCGCCGAACTTCTCCCCAACCACGATCTCCCCGTCGAGCTCGAACACGAAGCCCCCGTCCTCACTCAACTGACCATCGAGCAGCACGAAATCAAGCAAGACACCCTCGTCTTCCACCTCGCCTACAAGCAGACCGACTGCCTCGCCAAAGACATCTGTCTCCCCGACTTCACCCTCCCCGCCATCCCCGGCCAAAACACCACCTGCAACCCCACCACCGGCTGCTGTTAGAAATATGGAGAAGGAGTTTGCAACTCCTTTCGCCTCACCAAGAGACCATCGAATCCACCCCAGCACACGTCTCCCCAACCACCAACTCCCACCACCAAACAACGGGCTTCCAAAGCCCGTCTCCATATTCCCAGCCCCGCACTCTCGTGCCTTTCACCGCTCCCATCTCCCATCTCCCATCTCCCATCTCCAAAACTGTGATCCTCATCCTCTGCACCGGCAACTCCTGCCGATCCCATCTCGCCGAAGCCATCCTCCAGCGCGCCCTTGGAGATCAGTACCAAGTCGCCTCCGCCGGCTCGAATCCCGCCGGCTACGTCCACCCCCTCGCCCTCCGTGCCTTGGAAGAAATCGGCATCGACGCCTCCGCCCATCACTCCAAGCACCTCAACGAATTCCTCGATAAGGACGTCGCCACCGTCATCACCGTCTGCGGCAACGCCGACCAGGCCTGCCCCGTTTTCCCCGGTCAGATGAACCGCCACCACTGGCCCTTCGACGACCCCGCCCACGCCACCGGAACCGAAGACGAACAATTCGCCGTCTTCCGCCGCGTCCGCGATGAGATCCAAGCCGTCTTCGGCGCCTACGCCGCAGGACTGTTAGATAAATAGGAGCCATCTCCCTTCTTGAAGAACCGGCGGAACCATCACTTTTTCTCATCATGCACTTCTTCGAGCGAACCCTTCCCTTCCCCCTGCTCATCACCCTCCTGAGTGCCACGCCAAAACTCACTGAAACCGGGGACCACCTCACCATTTCAGTGGGTGAAGTCAAAGTATTGAGATATCACAAGGCAGAACAGAAAGCGCCGGAGAACGCCGGGGAAATCTTCGACCGAAGCGCCTTCATCGGACCATTGCGGAACTCGCGCGGCCATATCGTCACCGACACTTATCCGCCCAATCACTGGCACCATCTGGGCCTCTGGCATCCCTGGACCCAAAGCGTGATCGAGGGACGCAACACGGATTTTTGGAACCTTGCCAAAGGCGAAGGCACCGTACGTTTTGTCAAAGTCAACGCCTTGCTACCCAAGCCCGACGGCGGTGGTACCGGCTTTGTCGTTCGACAGGATCATATCATCCTCAAGCCCGAGGAAAAGATCGCCATCGAGGAGTCACTGGAAGTCATCGTGCGTGACAGCACCGAGCCGTTCATTATCGACTATAAATGGACACAGACGCCCAAACTCGCCATCGAGCTCCCAGCCTACCGCTACGGTGGAGGCCTAGGCTACCGCGGGCTTCGCGGCTGGACCAAGGGCAAGGTCACCGTCCTGACCTCGGAGGGCAACACGCGAGAGGACGGGAATGCGACCCGCGCCCGCTGGGTGCGCTACACAGGCAAGGATGGATCCGGTGAAGACACCTCGGTTGTCCTGATGAACGCACCCACCAACCACGACTTCCCCCAGCGCATCCGCATTCATCCCGACGAGCCCTTCTTTAACTACGTCCCCCAGCAGGAACACGACTGGAAACTTGAAAAAGACAAACCCGTTTCCATGGCCTACCGCATTCTTGTCTTCGCCGGGAAACCCGGACCCGAGGAGATCGAAAAGCAGTGGAAGGCCTTCGCCAATTGATCCCGCCTGCCGAGACGCAGTGCCATCGGTGGCATGAAGTTAGAGACCGCTGAAAATCAGGCGTGACTACCAAAAATTCGCCGTCTTCGGAGGCTACGTCACAAGAATCCCCAACCAATCGCATCCATGAATCTAGATAAATCTCAGATGGGCTTCTTCGAACGCCACCTCACCCTCTGGGTGGCACTCTGTATCGTGGCCGGCGTCGCCCTCGGCAAGCTGGCACCGGAACTCGCGCAAACGCTCGATGACATGGCACTCCGAGTGAACGGCGCACCTGTCGTTTCCCTTCCGATCGCCATCTGCCTGTTCTTCATGATGTATCCGATCATGGTGAAAATCGATTTCAGTGAAGTCGTGCAGGCCAGTCGCAATCCGAAGCCGGTCATCCTGACCCTGGTGGTGAATTGGGCGATCAAACCCTTCACCATGTTCGGAATTGCCACCCTCTTCCTCGGCTACCTTTTCAGAGACTTCCTGCCGGGTACCGAGATCATCAAAGGAGGCGGCGAAGTGGAACTCTATCGTTCTTATATCTCAGGAGCTATTCTGTTAGGCATCGCACCCTGCACCGCGATGGTACTGGTCTGGGGCCATCTTGCCCGGGGAAATCAAGGACTCACCCTGGTGATGGTCGCCGTCAACTCGCTAACCATGCTGCTCCTCTACGGTCTGCTCGGAGGTTGGCTGCTTGGCATCAACCACATGCCCGTGCCATGGCAAGCTCTACTACTCTCCGTCTCGATCTATGTCGGCCTGCCACTCATCGCCGGCTACTACTCACGGCGCTGGATCATGAAGACAAAGGGCCCGGACTGGTTCCGAGAGAAATTTCTTCATCTCCTTACCCCGATCTCCATCACCGCACTATTGGCAACACTCGTGCTGCTCTTCAGCTTCAAGGGCGAGACCATCCTCGCCAACCCCCTGACCATCCTGTGGATCGCCATTCCCCTCGCCATTCAGACCATCCTGATCTTCGCCCTGACCTACGCCGCAGCCCGCTGGTTCGGTTTCTCCTATGAAAATGCCGCTCCCTCCGCCCTCATTGGAGCCTCAAATCACTTCGAAGTCGCCATTGCCACTGCCGTCATGCTCTTCGGCCTGTCATCCGGTGCCGCACTGGCCACGGTTGTCGGCGTCCTCATCGAGGTCCCACTGATGCTGATGCTGGTCCGCTTCTGCCAGCGCACCCGCGGGTGGTTCCGCTCCTAAGCCTGTCCCTCTCCGGCGTGGACCTTGGCTCGACTAGTCCACAATCTCGACCGTCTTCTTCATCACCACGGGACCTGCCATCTTCATCATGCCGATCGGAGTCTTCATCTCGATCTTCATGTTCCCATTCATCGTTCTCGAAAGATCCATCCGATGTTCGAGCGAGCGGATGATCTTGAAGGTCCCGCTCAACTCAATCTTACCGCCACCCGCTTCATCCGCGCCAGGAGGAGATCCATTCATCGTGATCTCTCCTGTTAGAAAAGCGCATTCGATTCCTTCGTGCTCAGCCACCTGGTCGAACTTCATTTTGACGCTTCCCTCCACATCGTCGGAAGCGTCCACCATGCTCATTTCCCTGGCATCCACCGTCCAGGTATCTCCCGGCTTGCGCGGTTCGGTTCCATAGACGTTCTCATCCTCGACTCCTGAGACCAATCGCTCGATATTTGCGAGTTCCACCTGCGCAAGCATATCGGCCTCCTCGCCATCCTCCCGCTGCGCCTTCCAAGTCCCTTCTGTCAGCGTAATCGCCAAGGGCACGTCAATCAGCGGCATCTCCTGGGGCGGTTGAGGCATCGCTTGACCGTTCATGCTCATCGTCTGCTCGGCCTTGGAACTGGTGATCGTTGCCTTGATTTTCGAAGCAGTTTCGTGCGCGACCGACACGACTTTCAGGCTTTCCTGATCCAGCGCCCCTTCCATGGGCCCCTCAGGCATCTCCATGGTGAATTTGCCTCCCTCCATGGTCATGCTTTCCGTCACGGTGAGCTTGAGCCCCGGCATGACCTCGGGTTTCTCGGACACCAGTTGATAGGATTTTTCGCCCGTGGTGGCAGGTTCGCCGTACGCAGAGGAAAGGACGACCAGAGAGAGCGAGAGGACTTTCAGCAGCTTCATGACTGGGTCCATTAACCCAGCGATCCTCTGCGGGCAAGGAACACCAGTTTTCTACCCCAACTGGATCTCCACTAGCGGAAAGCTGGGTGCCCTCCGCCAAGCTTGCCTGAAATTCTACGAGCCCTAGCATTCACGCATGCGCCGCTCCGTTCTTACAGGACTCATCTTGTCCCTACTTCCACTCCTGTCCCACGCATTGCCTGACCCCGAAAAAAAGAACGTTCTTCTCATCTGCATCGACGACCTTCGCCCCGAGCTCGGCTGCTATGGCAAGGCCCACATGAAGACACCCCATATCGACCGACTCGCTTCCCAAGGGCGCAAGTTCAGTCGGCACTACGTGCAGGCTCCCAGTTGCGGCCCGTCCCGCTACTCACTGCTCACCGGGCTTTACGGATCACCGGAAATTTCAAATAACGCGCTCTTTCAGCGGGCGAAAAACATGGATCAAGCGATCCCCAGCATGCCGGCTTGGTTCCGAGATCACGGATACACCACGGTCAGCATCGGTAAAGTTTCCCACCACCCCGGCGGCTGGGGCGGCGAGGATTGGGATGACAAGACCAGCTTGGAAATGCCTGACTCGTGGAGCCGTCAATTGATGCCGACCGGCCCGTGGAAGCACCCGCGCGGAGCGATGCACGGCCTCGCCAACGGAGAAATCCGGGGGAAGAAAAAGCACACCATGGCGCTCTATCAGAGTCATGATGGCCCGGACACCTCCTATCCTGACGGGTTGATAACCGACACGGGCATCGCCGAACTCAAGCGCCTGGCCGCGGATGAAAAACCCTACTTTTTGGCCATTGGAATCATCCGACCCCACCTCCCCTTCGGCGCTCCAGACCGCTACATGGAACCCTACGTCGAGGCCGATTTCCCGGCCGTCCCCCACCCCGGAAAACCAAAGGGAAGGACCACTTGGGCGGGAAGTGGAGAGTTCCGTCAATACGATACCTTCGGTCGCGACGCCTGGTCCGACCCCTTATTCGCTCTCGACGTGAGAAAGCATTACGCCGCCTGCGTCAGCTATGCCGATGCCATGGTCGGGCGGATTCTCGAACAACTCGAACAACTTGGACAGGCGGACAACACCATCGTCGTGCTCTGGGGTGATCACGGCTGGCATCTCGGCGAGCATGCCGTCTGGGGAAAGCACACCCTCTTCGAGGAATCCCTCCACTCGCCCCTGATCATTCGTGCACCAGGCATGAAAAAGGCCGGGCAGGCCAGCAACAACATCGTCGAAAGCGTCGACCTTTACCCGACGCTGTGCGAACTCACGAAGCTCCCCGTTCCCGAGAAGTTGTCGGGCGAATCACTCCTTGCCGATCTCGAAGGTGGTGGCTTGCGTGACGACAACGCGCTGTCTCACTGGCAGGGAACCAAGTCGTTGAGAGATGACCGCTATCGGTTGATCCTCCACAAGGATGGTTTCGCGGAGCTCTACGACCACCAGACACCGGAAGGCGAATCGCTTAATATCGCCGCCGACCATCCCGACGTCGTCGCCAGGCTCACCAAGATTCTCGAAGCGAGGTATCCTTAGTCTTCGAGTTCACGAATCCACACATTGCGGAAACGCACGGGATTTCCGTGATCCTGCAGAGAGAGCGGAAGCTTGTCGGCGTGGGCTTTATATTCCGTGGCGGCATGCGGACCATTCCAACCCGTCCCTCCACTGAGGACCGTGTGGTCCTGAACAAGAACTCCGTTGTGAAGCACGGTGAAAGTCGCACGCTTGATCACCTTGCCATCCTTGTCGAAGCGAGGCCGGTGAAAAATGATATCGTAGGACTGCCACTCGCCGGGCTTGCGGCTCGCATTCACCAGCGGCTTTTGGCGTCCATACAAAGCTGCCGCCTGGCCATCGGCATAAGTCTGGTTCTCGTAGCTGTCGAGCACCTGCACTTCATAGTTGCCCATCAGAAAGACGCCGCTATTCCCACGGCCCTGCCCTTCTCCCTTCACCTTGACGGGAGCCATCCACTCGATATGCAGCTGGCAGGAACCGAACTTTTCCCTGGTCCGGATATAGCCCGCCTTCTTGACCGACTCCAACGCCCCATCAACCACCTTCCAACGACTGGGCTCACCGTCGGTCCCAATCCAATGCTTCTCGAAGGAATCCTCGCTACCGTCAAAAAGGACCACCGCATCCGACGGCGGAGAACCGCATTTGTCGGCGGCACCCGGAGTCACCACCGGCGGCAGCGGCTGCTTCGTCACATCGGTCTCATGCACCTTGATCCCATCAATGAACATGTAGACCACGTCCTTGCCCTCTTTATCCTTCCGGATCTCGGTCGTGATCACCGGCTTGCTCATATCCTCCTGAGCAGAAGCCACGGGCGCCCCCAGCGATAGAAGAGCAATCCAAGCAAGGGGCAAAAATCGCGACGTGTTTCCAGATTCAAGTGATTTCATGGCCAAGAAGGTACGCGCTGGCAATCCCATGAGTCAACGGCCAGTTCGGCTATCTTACCACAGGCCATGATCAAGCCCCCCCAGGATCCCATGATGGGCCTTGCTGACTCCCCTACCCGACGATTAGATCTCTGACATGATGAACCCACTGCTCAAAACCCTCGTCACCAGTGCACTTTTCTCCACCACCATCCTGCAGGCCTCCGCCGAGGAGAGAGTGATGCTGAAGGAACCTGATCCCAAAATCGCCCTCAGGATCGAAACCAGCACCGTCGTCAAAGGCGGCGAGGCCGAATCCGCAGGACCCGGTGGCACCGTCAGGGAGAAGATCGACATCACCCGCGAAAGACTCATGCAACGCACCATGACACCGGATGCCATCGGCGGAGAAGTTTCCTACCGAATCCTCAAGGACAGCATCACGACAAGCCTCAACGGCAAGGTTGACACCAAGACCGGCCCCCTCGAGGGCAAGACCGCCACCGCAAGACTGAATGGCGCGGGAAATTGGACATTCTCTCTCAGTGGTATTGCTACGGGAGATGCCGTACAAGAGTTGAGCATGCTTGAAGGAATCGAAAACAGGAGATGGCTCCCCGGCCGGGAAGTTGCCGTCGGAGAAAGCTGGAACTTCTCACCGAACTTCATCCGCAGATCGCTTCAACGTGACTTCCCGCATCCTCAGGTGAGCGGCCTCATGAAACTCCGCAAGGTCGAAAAGAAGTCCGATGGCACACGGCAAGCCATCATTGACTGCTTCATCAGGGCAGGAAGCTCCAAGGTCCTCGATGATGGTGAAGTGATCGACGCGGAAACCGGGCTCGTCGGCTCCCTGACGGTCAATCTCGACAGACCGGGCCTGATGCGAATCTATCTGAGCGGCAAACTCAACACGGGAGCTTCCAAAGATGGTGAAACCGCCCGTGCGGTCATGCCTCTCAACATGTCCGCCAAATTCGACCCCATGCCAAGCGTCTCGAACTGAGGAACGACGGCCCACGCCTCACGGGCACCACCGACCCGGGCCACACGAATCAGAGGACTTCAGTCAAAATTCAAGCCTTCTGACTGCACAAGATGCCTCAGGGCTTCTTCCATCGTTCGTCTGACATGAGCGGTGGTCCGGTGCAGAAAGGCGTGAAGCAGGGCATCGTCCGCATTTCGATCCTCGCATTCCTCGCTGTATTTCTCAAAGGCCGTCAGCCCCTTCAACAACTCCGCCATGTGCTGCGGACACTCGCATTCCACGGTCGATGAGATCCGGGAAAGGCGCGATAGTTGATCCGCGCTGTAGAGTCTTTCGGGAACGGGACCGGGCTGACGGATCGCTTCATCCGTAGCCCCCTTCCTCACCGAGTTCAGGAGGATCAGACACTCGCGCCTCAATTGGATGTCCGAGACAGGTGCCTTCAATAAGCGGACTCCGTCGATTGTTTTCGCCAAAGCCGTTACCGTTTTCGAAGAGGCAAAGCGGAAGACGACCAGGGTCGCCCGGGCGCCGCAGCGTTGAACCACATTTCGGAGCTTCGAGATCGTTTCGAGAAAAAGCGATTCCGCCTCAACCACGAGGAGATCCACTTTCGGCAGATCCGTTTCCTTCGCGGCCACCTCAAGATCTTCCAATTTCCCGACCACATCGGCCTCGAACAGCTCCATGTCTTCAAGCAATTCTACCAAGGCGGTGCTGACGATCGCCACTCGACTCCGAACAGACTCTTCCTCCTCCTCGAGGCTCCCGTTGCCCGGTTCCTCCGCCTCAATTAAGTCCTTCGTCAGTTGCTGAAGCTGTTCATAGCTTAGATTCGCAATCCGGCTTATCGCATGACCATGCTCCGTTAGCCCCTTCATCAAAATCAGACGCTCCACATCCTCACTCCGGTAGAGCCGTCGATTGGTCTCACTGCGCATTGGCACGACGGCTTGGTAACGTTTTTCCCACATCCGGATATTCGGAGCATTCAGCCCAGTGCGCTCCGTCACCGCACCCATCCCGTAGTAGTTTTCCTCGATCTCTTCCTTGCTCACGGCGAATAGCTAAACCATTTCGACGCTTATGCTAAACAAAAAATGAACAGAACGTCAAAAATCGTACTTTGTGCACTTTCTGTTAAGTTTTCTCTTCCAAGATCAGAGAATTCGAGCCATCACTGTTTACGTGCAGCGCTTGGGTCGCTGCGAAAACTAAACAACTACCCCTCCAAACTGTCATGTCTGCTAGCAACACCACCGATCGCACACTCGCCCTCTACATGAGGGAAATCGCCAAAACGGAGCTCCTTACCCGTGAGCAGGAGGTGGAACTCGCCGAGAGGATCCAGTTGGGTGATCAGGAAGCGCGGACTCACATGATCAACGCCAACCTCCGCCTCGTGGTGAAGATCGCGAAGGATTATGCCGGCTATGGTCTTCCGCTCTCCGACCTGATCTCCGAAGGGAACATCGGACTGATGACCGCAGTCGACCGCTACGACCCGGAGAAAGGTGCCAAGCTCAGCAGCTACGCCTCATGGTGGATCAAGCAGTCCGTCAAGCGAGCCCTCGCCAACCAAGGCAAGACCATCCGCCTCCCAGTCCACGCCGTTGAAAAAATTGCCCGCGTCCGCCGCATCACCTCATTGATGACCGAAGCTCTCGGACGTGAGCCAAGCAACGAAGAGCTCTCCGAAGAAACCGGCATCCCGCTCAAAAAGCTCTCCATGATTCGCCAAGCTGCCCAGCGACCTACCTCCCTCGACGCCCCCCTCAACGAGGGCGAACAAACGAATTTTGGTGATGTGATCGGTGACGAAACGGCGCTTGATCCGCTCGAAGCACTGACCAGCACCAACCTCCACGACCAGCTCGATGACCTTCTCGGCCTACTCGACGAGCGTGAGACCCACATCATCAACTCGCGCTTCGGGCTCAATGGCAAGAAGCCGATGAATCTTGAAGAAGTCGGTCGCGAGTTCGGGGTCACCCGCGAACGGATCCGCCAGCTGCAGAACAAGGCCCTCGAAAAGATGCGCTACGCCCTGCACCGCAAAGACAATCCACTGCCGACCGCGAACCGCGCCTAGGCTTACCCATTGACGACTTCGATCACGGGAGGGGAAAACCTACCCGTGGTCGTTTTTTTTGGACGCCCTCCGAGCGTCCATCCATTTCCCTGGCCGGGCCTGCAGTTTTACTCAGCCCTCAGCTATTGGCCCCATTCCCTTTTCGCCCTTCGCCGAAGTACTTCTCACTGCGGTATCGGAGCCATACCCTCAAAACCGGAGGCACCTGCTCGCGCTCATTCGCGTCGAGCGTCTCATACAGTTCCATCGCCCGTTGGCGCTCTCGGCGGCAGGCCTGATTTTCGTGAGCGTCCCATTTTGTCCGGGCCAGTCGAATCAGGCGGTTCACTTCCTTGATCCTGCCCTTGCCTACCAGCAGGCGCTTCTTATGTTTTTTCGTCGCCACGTGTCGGAGTGAGCATAAGCCCTTTTCTTCAAATGAAAACCGCCGGACGACTCCCCCCTGAGTTTTCACCCTATCTCGGGGTGGCAAGGTAGATGCAGTGCCTCGTCCGCTTTGACTTCTCGTGCGGTTTCGCCGGGAAGGACTGCACGGAAAAACCCGCCCTCTTCAAACCCTTCTCAAAGCTCGGGGTCGGCATCGCCAACCAGTAGGCAACACATCCACCGGGCTTTAGCGCCTGCTTGGTCTTCTCCAGAAATCGCGGTGTGTAGAGACGACCATTGATCTCCGTAATCAGCATTTCCGGCGTGTCGTCGATATCAATCAGGATCGCATCGTAGCGTCCGGCCTCACCCTTGGTGATCAAGTCGTAAAGATCACCGAGGTAGAGCTTGGTTCGATCGTCTTCCATCAAGGGTCCGTTGTGCTCGACGAGGAAACTCCTGTTCCATTCGATGATCTCGGGAACCAGCTCCGCCACCTCAACCGTCGCCGGTCGACCAACGAGCTCGAGAACCTTTTTCAAGGTAAAGCCCATACCCAAGCCACCGATCAGGATTTGAGGATGCTTGGGCCTCGACGCATGACCGTCTGTCAGATTCGCACAGCCTTTCTCGGCCAATAGCTGCTCCGAAAAGGTCAGCGCCGTACTCATCAGGTCGAGTCCGTTGTATTTCAGGTAGAACTTCCCATCGTGCTTGTGCAGGGAATAGAGAGTCCCATCGGGCAAGCGGGCCTCGGCCAGATTCACAAACGGCTTCACGCCGTCGACCATCACCTGATCAGCGCCATGAACAAGTCCCAAGCTGGCAAATCCCTACTCGAAGCACCAGAGGTAGCCGTGAGTGCGCACCAGCAGCTTCGAACCGACGGCCACTGGTGAAGCCACGAGCGTGTCGTTGAGTTCGTTTTCCACCACGTCCTTCAATCCGTCAGCTGTGATCGTTCCACTAAACAAGGTCCCGTCCGAGCGTCCTGCGAACAGCTTGTCACCGGCGATCAAGGGTGACGAATAGTAGATCGCGGCCGAGCGAGGCAGCTTGCTTTGCCATTCGATGCCACCCGTTTTTGCGTCGAGGCAAGTGAGGGTTCCCCGGTCTTTTCCCTTATCATTCAAAATGTAGAACTTGCCGTTCATCGCCACCGGCGTGCAGGAATCGCTACCGACACCTTTCACGGTCCAGAGTCGATTCGTTTTCGTGGTGTCGCCTTTTCCACCCAGCTTCACCCCGGCGACATGCTCGCCGCGACCGAAGGGCACGAGGGCGATTCCATCCGTCTCGACCGCCGAGGCAATCACCCGCCAGTTCGACTGCTGCTTCGGATTAAAGTCTCCATGCACCCAGAGTTCCTCACCCGTCCTGGCATCGTGGCCACTGAGGTGATCACAACCCCAGGTCACGATCGTCTCGACCCCGTCAACTTCGACAACAAACGGCGTCGTATACGCATCCTGCGCCTCCCGCGGCGCCTTGTATTCGCGTGAAGTCTTCCACACTTCCTTGCCGGTCTTCTTGTCAAAGGAGAGAAGGTAAGAGGGATTCTCATTGTGAATCAGGGCAACCACGACATTGCCACCGGCAAAGATCGGTGAGGTTCCGAGATCCCATTTCAAGCCATCTGCTGAATACTCGGTGTGGAGGTTCTTCTTCCAAACCTCCTTGCCCTCAAGTGTTAGCGCAGCCAGTGTACCAGACTTATAGTAGACATAGACCTGCTCTCCATCGGTCAGGGCGGAAGGATTGCAACCGCTCCCCGCAGCCTTGTGGCGGGTTCCCGCCACTTCTCCAAAGTGCTGCCGCCAGCGCTCCTTCCCTTTCCAATCGAAAGCGATCACTCCATCCTTCCCCTCGAGGTCACAGGTCACCATGATCTGATCTCCCCACACGACGGGTGTTGAGCAGCCTTGCCCGGGGAGAGGCGCTTTCCAAAGCAGGTTCGAGCCTTCCTCCAGCTTGGCGGGCACGTCCGCCTCGAGCGCAGCGCCGCGAGCGCCCTCGCCCCTCCAACTCGGCCAGTTCTCCGCCTGCACCTGCCCCAACAGTAGAATTCCCAAGCATATCACGCCTTTCATCGTGAGCTATACCACGCTCGACATCACAGTCTGTCGAGAAGATCCGCCCGTTCTTGCTACGGTCGGCAACCCGGGCAAGCATCCTGAAAATGCGGATCATTGAAACACTTGAAGATGTTCACGAGGGCACCAAGTGGCTTGCCAGAAAGCAGCCACGTTTCGCCCATGCCCTTAAAAAGGCAGGGGCGCTGCCGCTCCGCCGCAGAAAGGACGGCTTCGAGGCCTTGCTCGACGCCATCGTTTCCCAACAGGTCTCCGTCGCTGCCGGCGACGCCATTTGGAAGCGGCTGGAAGCCTCAAAACTCACAGGCCCCAGGAAGATCTCGGCCGCCAGCGATCAAGACCTTCGCACCTGCGGCCTCTCGCGTCAGAAAATCCGCTACGCCAAGGCACTCGCTGATGCCCGGATCGACTACCCGGCGCTCCGGAAACTCTCGACCGAAGAGGTCACTTCCATTCTGACGGAAGTCCCGGGAGTTGGTCGATGGACCGCTGAGATTTACTCGATGTTCTCACTCGGTCACGCCGATGCCTTCGCCGCCGGCGATCTTGCCCTTCAGGAAGCCACCCGGATTCTCTTTGAGCTTCAGGATCGACCCAGCGAAGCCGCCTTGCGTGCGATGGCGCGGGACTGGAGCCCATGGAGAGCGGTGGCGGCCCGACTCTTGTGGCACTATTACCACGTGGTCAAGGATCGCTCGGGAATTCGTTAGTTCGCCTGAGTCACCCTTTTCTCGACCCGCAATCTCAAAAAGTCCTCAAGCTGACTGCTGATCGGAGTGTCGGATCGAGCGCCTCCCATTCCCGCGGGAGCCATGATCGGGACCGTTTCGTCTTCGTCCCAAGCATTGATCAATCCCAGGTCTTCCGAACCTTCCGCGACAATATCGACGAACGGAATGGCGGCTTGGTTCACATTCCATGTGATGCTCAGATAGTCCTCCAAGCCTACTTCGATGATTGCTGTCGAAAAGGCATCGGAGATTGCGTTGCTGACACCCGGATCAAGGCCGAACGCAAATTCCTCGATCGCCGTGAACGGATCCTTGTCCTCATTCGACTCCGGAGTCAGCGAGGTTTCCGAAGACGGATCCGTATTCGCCAACTCGAAGGAGTCCGAAAGCCCGTCGTCGTCGGAATCGACTGCCATGGTCGCGCCTTCAAAGGCACCGAGATCGATCACCAGATTGTCCACACGAGGATTTCCGGCCACATCAAGGGTTTGCGGATTTGCGGTGGTGTCGCCGATATCGAGCGCGAAGGAGCCGCTGGTGAGGCGCAGGTCTCCACCGTTGCTCGGAGCTGTCGAAGGATCAACCGGCACAAAAAGAAGCGGATCGTTGGCCGGATTGGTGCCGTCGAAATTCGTACCTTCCGCAGGAAAATTCTCGATGAGGCTGAACTGGTAGGTCGCGTCGAAACTTCCTCCCGTATTGATCGAGGCACCTTCGGTCGTCGTCGTTCCATTGGCCTCATTGTTCCAGACGATGCAGTTGGTGAAGACCGGCCTCGCCCCGAAATTGTTCACTGCCCCTCCATTGCTACCGGCCGAATTCCCGGAGAATGTCGTGTTGAGGAACCTCGGGGCGGAACCGCTTCGGTTGTGAAAGCCACCACCGAAGTTAGGTGTCTTGTTGCCGGAGACCACGCAGTTGATGAATCGCGGATCGGAATTCTCAATCACCATCCCCGCACCTCCGGTTAGAGCAAAATTTCCACGCAGGATGCAGTTGAGAATCGTCGGACTGCCATCGTTGATGTGGATCGCTCCACCCGCGTTCACCGGATCGTCGAACTCCCCCTCATTGGCATTCGCCAAGCCGGCAGTGATCGTAAACCCATCGAGAACGGCGGCAGGACCGGTGTTGGAACCGTTCACGACGGTGTAGCTGTTGTTGCCTGCAGGGGCACCAGCATCGTTCTGGTCAATATCGCCACTCAAAATGGTTTCATTCGCTGCGAGATTCCGTGGACCACCACCATTCGGGTAGCCACCCTGAATGATGACCCCTCTGATCAATCGAAAAGAGGCATTGCGGTCACCATCTGATGCTCCACCACCCTCATCAGGAAAATAGCTTCCCTTGGCGACGAGAATCGTCTGCCCGCTCACTGCTCCATTCAAGGCATCATTGAGCGTCGCGAAAGCCTGCGACCAGTCGCTCCCGTTCCCCGGATTCAGCACCTGATGATCGACGTGCAGAGTATCAAAAAAGATCGGGGCAAAAGCGCCTTCGTAGGCCCCTAGATCGATTTGTCCATCGGCGATCCGAGGGTTTCCAAAAAGGTCCTTGGCCTCCATATTGGCAGCATCACTTCCCACATTCAGCGCAGGGGAACCAACTTCGAGTCGGAAATCACCCTCTTGTGTCGGCGCGGCACTCGGATCTCCCGGGAACAGGAACTCAGGGCCATTGGCAGAATTGGTGCCATCCAGATTGGTGCCGCCTGGGTTGATATTCTCAATGAGTGAGAACGCAGAACTGGTGGTTGAGCTGCCCGAATCATTGATGGATGCCTGTGGCGAAGTGCCATCCCCACTCTCGATGTTGTTCCACACGATGCAGTTCGTCAGCGATGGATTGCAGAAACTGAAATTCGTAATTCCCCCGCCGCCACCACTGCTTCCTGCCGAGTTCGCGGTGATGGTGCAGTTGACGAGAACAGGTGACGAAGAATCCCGGTTGTTGATTCCACCACCGAAGAATCCGGCCTCGTTGCCAGCGATCAGACAATTGATCAATACGGGTGACGATGAGTTCTTGCCAAAAAGCCCCCCTCCAAAGCCCGCCGAGTTGTTGACGAAGGTGCAGTTCTTGAAGGTCGGACTTCCACTCAGGTTGTAAACACCTCCACCTGCACGGGTCGGTCCATCGAAGGCATCACCAGAAGGCCCGTCGGCCAAGCCCCTCGCAATCGTGAAGCCATCGAGAACCGCCGTCGTGCCCGTGCCTGATCCGGTTACCACCGAATAGCTGTTTGAACCGACCGGAGCATCGACATCATCCTGGTCGATATCTCCAGACAGGATTGTCCGGTGTGTCGCCAGGTTCCTTGTTCCTCCGCCATCGGGGAAGCCGCCGAATATCTGGACATCATCGATCAGCTGAAAGCTCGCATTGCGATCATTGTCGACCGCCGTCCCACCCTCATCCGGATAGTAGATTCCCTCGGCAACGAGAATCATGTCGCCAGCCGACGCAGCTGCCAGCGCATCCTGAAGCTTGGCAAAGGCAGTGCCCCACGAGGTCCCATCACCGGGGGGCGGGCTGTCGTCGTTGACATGCCAAGTGGCTGCCTGAAGTCGTGATGAAAGAAAAATCACGAAGAGAAAAGCAACAGTCAGGGTTCGAGGGGTTTTCATGAGAAAGTGAAATCTGGGTTAAACAAGTATCGGGCCAAATAATGACGCCAGCATGCTCACAAAGAGATCCGAGGTTTGGCCATCCTTTTCGGTGCCTTCCCCAGCCAAAATCTCCCGTCCTCGTCAGATGCATTGTCCCGCCGCCCGATCACTGCTTGATTCCCTTCCATGAGACTCGCCCTCCCGCTCATCCTCCTCGCCTCCACCGGCCTCTCTCAAATCGTGGTTCCCGAGAATTCCCGGTGGAACGAAGTCGAATCGAAAGGAGATCCCTGCAAACGTCACGAGCACGCTTTTGTCGCCGTTGAAAACCAATTCCTGGCCCTCGGTGGGCGCCGCATTCAGGCCGTCGACATCTACGACCCGCAGTCCACCGCCTGGACCAAAGGCCAAGAGCCTCCGATCGAACTTCACCACTTTCAGGCACTCAGCCATCAGGGCAAAGTCCTTGTCGCCGGCGCCTTCACCGGAAAATTTCCCGCCGAGACCCCGGTCGATCGACTCTACTACTATGACCCCTCTTCCGACCGCTGGAGCGAAGGTCCGGAGATTCCCGCCGACCGCCGACGCGGGTCCGTCACGCGTGGTGGCACCGAGACCGATACGATGCTGCGGATTCCTGTTGCCGAGCTCGAAGATCGATAGCCCACCGAATGGGGCCTTCTCGGTAGAGGCACCAGGCGATGTTACTTCAAGGGCTTGATCCGGATGTTTTTATAGTAAACGACACTTCCTGGATCGTGGGCTTGAAGGGCGATGGCACCACCCTCTTTCTGAAGCCTGTTCTCCTCACCTTCGGGCGTGTGGTTGACGAGTTCCTTGCCATTCACCGAGACCGTAATGACACCGTTCTCGACACGGATGACGTACTTCATCCACGTCTCGTCCTCAAAAGGTTCCTTGTTATCCACCACCGCGTAGAGGCCCCCTGACTTCCGCCAATCCTTGTGGGTGTTGTTCACCTGCACTTCGTAACCATTCGGCGGCCAACCTTCATCGACCCAGTCGGTGTGAAAGAACACACCACCATTCGAATTTTCCTTGGTCATGGCTTCAAGCCTGAGTTCGAAATCCGTGAATTTGGCCCCGTTGAAATCACCGACGTAAAACGCGTGACCTCGTGGGCCGTGGGCAACGAGCGAGCCGTCGACCACTTTGAACGACGCGGGATTTTCCGAGACCTTCCAGCCCTCAAGAGTCTCGCCGTCAAACAGCGGTGTGAATCCTTCTTCAGCGAACGATAGGCTTGTGACGAGAGCGAAGGCAGCAGAGGTCAAAAGGGCAATGGTCGGTTTCATCATGATCCAAGCTTACGGATCCTACAACGCGGGTCTAGCAATCAGTATGAACTACGGGATGGAAAGACGCCGGGCCCACAATTTCCGCTCCCCAAACCACCATTCCAAACCCAATCTGTCCTGCATGTGCAACGCCTACGAGCTCGGAAAGCGGGGTGGGAGTTTTTCACCGAAAATCAAGGCATCGACGATCCGCGAGCTTCTCTCGATCGACTCATTCCGCCTGATTCGCCGCACCGACAAGGCTCCGGTCATCAACTCTGCGGGCGATCTCG
Organism: Haloferula sp.; assembly: GCF_049672945.1. Classification (NCBI taxonomy): domain Bacteria; kingdom Pseudomonadati; phylum Verrucomicrobiota; class Verrucomicrobiia; order Verrucomicrobiales; family Verrucomicrobiaceae; genus Haloferula; species Haloferula sp. The sequence continues at coordinate 33,995 of NZ_JBATWY010000212.1, forward strand.
TCACGATGCGCTGGGGGTTCGAGCGGAAAGGTCTCGGGCCGATCAACAACTCGCGCTCCGACAAACTGGATTCGCCGATGTGGAAGGAGTCCTTTGAAACAAGGCGCTGCCTCATCCCCGTCGCCGCATTCTACGAGTGGTCCGGGCCCAAAGGACAGAAGCGGACCCATCGCTTCACCTCGCCGAACGATGGATGGTTTCTCATGGCCGGTATCTGGGAAGACTCGGAAACCCTTGGACCCTGCTTCTCAATGATCACCACGCAGGCCAACTCAACGGTGGGAAAAATTCATCACCGCATGCCGGCCATTCTCACTGACGCAGAAGTCGATGCCTATCTCGCTGGTGACTTGCGCAGCTTCACGCCGGCTCCTGAATTACTCGAAGTCGCCGATGCCCCCAACCCGCTGGTCAAAAAGAAACCACCTCCCGCCCAGGGAGAACTCTTCTGAGTAGTCTTGCGCGCGAATCTCAGACGAACTGAGCCGACACCCATTCAAGCCTCCGCAGAACCCAGTTCATCGACAATGTCTTCAATCGGGTAGCTCCAGATTTCCGAGAGCGTCGGATGGTACCAGTGCACCTTGAGCAGGTCACGAACATCAGCCTTCAAGCTGACCGCCACCGCCAGCGCGTGAATCAACTCGCCGGCATCCTTGCCGACACACTCCGCACCTAGAACCGTCCCGGTCTTGGACGCGAAAACCTTCACGTAGCCATACTTGGCTTCCATCAGGATGGATTTCCCATGATCATCGAAAGGATAGTCCGCTGAAAGATACTCAATTCCCCGTTCTTTCAACTGAGCTTCACCGAGACCGACATTGGCCACCTGCGGATCGGTGAAAACCACACCTAACAGGGTGTCGTAGTTCACCGCCTCGGCTGGCCGCCCGGTGGCATGTTTCGCCGCCGTCTCACCCTGCATGATCGCGACGTGCACGATCTCATGTGGCCCAGCCACATCACCGCAGGCGTAGATCCCGGGGTTGCTCGTGCGCTGCATGCCGTCGCACTTGATATGCCCGCTTTTCGCAAGTTCCACCCCCGCCTGATCAAGGCCGAGTCCATCGCTCGCCGGCCGACGACCCAAGGCATTCATCAAATGCGGAGCCTTCACGGTGACGTCCTTACCCTCATGCTCGAAACGGGCGATAAACTCCCCCTCCTCGAATTCGACCGAGTGAAGATGCGTGTCCGTGTAGAGCACAATACCTTCGTTGCGAAAGGCTGTCTCGACCACATCCGAAGCCTCGGGTGACATCTCCTTGAGGACATGGGAACTGCGTTGAATCTGGACGACCTCTGAGCCAGCACGCCGCAGAAACTGAGCCAATTCGCAGGCCACGATCCCTCCACCAAGCACGATCACTTTTTCCGGAAGGAAATCGAGCTCCAACACCTCATCGCTTGTCCAACAGTCAAGGTCCTCGAGACCCTTCACCGGCGGCACTGCCACCACCGAACCCGTCGCAATCATGAAGTGATCGGCGGTCAACTTTGTCCCGTCAGTCAGTTCGACCGTCTTCTCATCGATGAATTTCGCCCGACTCCGAAACAGCGTGAAGCGATCGCTATGCAACTGCTCCTGCCGATAGTCGGCGAACTCACCAATAATCCTGAGCTTTCGCTGATGGAGCTCCGCCATGTCCACTTTCGCCTCGGGAATGCTCAAGCCGAACTTCGTTCCCATCTGCGCCAGGTGAAGCACCTCCGTCGAGTAGATCAGCGTCTTTGAAGGCATGCAGCCGCGCAGAATGCACAGGCCTCCAAGTGGCTGCGCGTCATCGATGATCGCGACCCGTTCAAGGCTTTCCCGGGCCGTGCGAGCAGCGGCGTAACCACCGCTGCCTCCACCGATAACGATGTAGTCGAAGTGTTTTGTTTCCATGGCGCAGAGTATTCGGCCAAACGGGGCGCTGTGCCAACCAAAGTCTCCTACTTCAAGAGGTTCTCACCGCGATTTTCCTTCTGATGAATCGTCACCGGCCACCCAGGAAACTGATTTTCCGGATTGATGTCGGTCGCATCGATATTGAAACGGAATGATTCGATGAAATAGGTCTTCTTCTCCGTATCGAAGGTGATGAAGCCAAAGCCGCTGCCTTTTTCATGGGCCTTGTCGTAGCGATTTGGTGCCTTGCCAACGACGGGATTTCCCACCGCGTAGACGTAGGCCATGTTGCCGAAGCCATCGAGATACTCCCCGGTAAATTCGTTGCCGTGCTGGGGCCGGTTCTGATGCGTCATGCCGACTTCGTCCGGCCGCCACCACCGGGGGTAACCCACTGCAATCGCCGGCGTGCAAAAGGACCAGTTGCTATCGCGCTGCTTCTTCACCCCGTACTGACTGAGCGTGGTGAGGTGCTGGTCGCCATTGATGTGCAGGGCCATCGAAGGACGCATCATGTCGATCGCCCGGTTGCGCGCGGTCTGTGGCCAGCCACCCGAATCCAGATCGCCTTTGAGGTAGCCGTCGTAAGCCCCGTGGTGCGTCGCCATTCCGGCGAAGACCGTCTGGCTGAGCACGGCCTTCAAGCTGTGGCCGCGCCAGTCGTCCGCCCACTTTTTGAGGAAAGCCTCCTGGCGCTCTCCAAGGAGGACGAGGCCCAGCTTATCCAGCGTGGACATGTCGAATTCGGGATCGGGAACGTGATCCGCCCTTCCCTCTCCGGTTTCAACGTGCTCCGGCCCGTTCTTCCACTGCCGGTCGGCGAGGATCGCAAAGCTGACACCACCATAGACCATGTCGCCATAATAGACGCTGATGTCCTGCTTGATTGGAGTGGGATCAAAGGGATCGGGATGGTGGGCAACGGTCGTCTTGTGAACCGCACGCACCATGCGGGCGGGCTGAATATAACCACCCTTGGAGGAGGCACCGTGGCTCTCCCCGGTCTCCATCTTCTTACCGCCTTCACCCCAGATATTTCCCTGGAAAACATCATGATCGTCGGGAAGACAGAGCGTCGGAGCATCGCGAATCGTCTCCCGGAAAGCCCACCCGAATTGATAGAACTTCCTCAGGTAGTTGAGGATGGCACGATCGGCCGGATTGCGGATGATGCCGAATCCACCATGACTCTCGTAGATCTGGTCGCCGGAGAAGAAAATCAGATCCGGATCGAGCTTGCGGAGATTCTCGGCCACGGGCGCATAGGGAAAACCATAGTCGTTCTGGCAGGTCAGGGCAGCCATCCGAAGGGGACGGCCCACGGGATTTGAGCGGATCAAGCCGGTCCACTCATCCGGAGTCTCACTGCCATCACGGTGCTTTTCGCGATAGATCAGTTTGTAAGGATAGGCCTGCTTTTCATCCCAATTGGGAATCCGGAAAGTCGCAACCCAGGCATCGGGATCGAGCTTCGCCTCACCGAGGGATGTCCATTCGCCATCCTTCATGATTTGTAACTCCACAAGCTGACAATCCATCGCTCCCATCGGTCCTGTTAGAGCGCTCATCTTCATCACGAAGCCCTCGTCGCCGCGGGAATCACTGAGCGAATACATCGACCACAGGATCGGGCCGAAGCGATTGGCCCGTGTCACCGTGAAAGCCTCGCCGCTCAGCATCCAGTTCGAGAATCGATAACGGCTGCCCTGACCCTTTGGAGCAATCTTCACCCTGGTTCTCTGCGCGCCTCCCAGATTGTTGGCGATCGAGACATTGCCGAGCACCTTTTCGAGCGGAAACCCAAGTGACAGGCGCCCCAATTCGACGCCCGACCCCGGATCGGTCGCGATCAAGGTCAGGCTGCAGCCGTTGGCCTTGGGTTCACCCTTCAATTCAATCCTGAGGCGCTTCAATGACGCGGCCCTCCTAAGCGGCACCGCGCGTTTATCGAGAATCAGGCGGTTCCCTTTCCAACCAGCCACGATCCCCCGAGTCACGAAACAATTGCTGCGGTGCTCATTGAGCTCGCTCTTGACCCCGATCCGGAACCCCGCACCAGTATCCTCACCGACGACTTCAAGGCGGGTCAGGGTCACCGCCATCGTGAAGCTCTCATTGCCGGTGATCTGGTGGGTCAGGGAATGCACGCTCCGACCGGGGCCGACACTGAGGCATTCGGCACCTCCTTCACTCACCTGCCAGTCTTCCATCGGATTCGCCCAGAATTCGCCCCCAAGAAACACCCGATCGTGGGTTTTCTCCCAAGGATCTCTGACCGCCGGGCCATCGATCGCCAGAGATCCACGGGTTCCAAGGCCCATCAGAGAGCCTGCGGTGATCAACTTGAGGCCGGTGCGTCGCGAGATCGGTTCAGTCATAGATCGAGAGAACGTAGGAAAGCCGCGGATTCAATCAGTCATTGTTTTGCGGTGAAACCAGAATTCATCGACGAAGAGCCCCATCACCCGTGCCATGCTCCCGAAATGACGAACCATTCTCGCCATGACCCATACATTGGTTTGCCATCGCCACCCATTGAATGGCAATCTGCCCCATGGCTTTGCTTCTCCGCTGCTGGATTTGGGCATCGTTGCTTCTCGTCACGGGACCAAGGGCAGTTGCCGAGCCCCTGGATCCGCCCTGCCCGGCAGGCACCCCACTCATCAGGCTCACCGCACCGGCCTACGACGACTCGAACTCCAGTCCGCGCGGCGGAGGAGGGCTACTGAGCGCGCGCCTGATCAGCAATTTGATCTGCACACAAACGGCATCTTTCCCAAGCCGCAAGGCACTGGCAGCGATGGTCTTTCAATGGGGACAATTCATCGACCATGACATCACCCTCATTCACGCCGGAGGTGATGATCTTCCCATCGCCGTCCCAAGCGGCGACCCTGAATTCGACCCCTTCAGCACTGGCACCAAGCTCATTCCCATGACCCGCTCCATCGGATCAGGAGCACCCCTTCAACAAATCAATCAGATCACTTCATTGATCGACGGGTCCGCCGTCTACGGATCGGATGATTCCCGAACCAATGCCCTGCGGCTCTTCTCCCATGGAGAACTCAGGACAAGCCCCGGCCCCGACGGCGAACTCCCACCCTACAACGATCCGCTCGAGCCCCTCGAGAACGCCAATGAGAATCCGGCTCTGGATCCAGACGAGCTCTTTATCGCCGGCGACATCCGCTGCAACGAACAAAGCGGCCTGCTCGTCATGCACACCCTGTTTCTGCGCGAGCACAACCGGCTGGCACGCCGCCTCCGCACCACCCGGCCAGGTTTGAGTGAAGAAGACCTCTTTCAACTCGCAAGGCGCCACCTCGTCGCCCTGATCCAAAACATCACCTACCGGGAATTCCTGCCTGCCGTGCTGGGCGAAAACTCGATCCCGGACTACAACGGATACCAACCCGGTGTCGACCCGTGCATTTCCAACGAGTTCGCCACCGCCGCTTTCAGGGTCGGTCATTCCATGCTCCCCTCGATGATGCCAAGAATGGACGCGACGAACCATGAGCATGCCGCCGGACACCTGTCCCTCGCGGCCGCCTACTTTGTTCCTCACGAAGTCGCCGACATGGGCATCACACCCTACCTCCGCGGGCTGGCCTGCATTCCGCTCGAGAGCACCGATCCGATGGTGGTCGATGAAGTGCGCAACATGCTCTTCGGACCACCGGGTGCCGGCGGACTCGATCTCGCCGCGCTCAATATTCAGCGCGGACGCGACCATGGTCTCGGCAGCTACAATCAGGTTCGCAGGGGTCTCGGCCTGATCCCGGCTGAGGATTTCAATGACATCAGCTCCGATCCACGAATCCAATCCGCCCTGAGCCAAGCCTACAATGATGACGTGGAAGATGTCGACCTTTGGGTCGGCAGCATGGCTGAAGATCATCAACCGAACTCGATTCTCGGCGAGACCTTTCATTGGATCTGGACCGATCAGTTCACGCGGCTGCGCGACGGCGATCCCAACTGGTTCGAAAATACCAACCGTTCGTCTCCCTTTTCGAGCGAGGAACTCGCAGAGATTCAGGCGACCACCTTGGCCGATGTGATTGCACGCAACAGCGACTGGAATGTCGCGAACAGCGTTTCTGTCTTCGAAGTCCCCGCTCCTCAGATCCTAAGCTTCAACCCCAATCCATCAGACGGGAGTGGCACCTTGGAATGGTCATCCTTCCTCAATGCAGCCTATGAGATCGAAGCCTCCAGCGATCCAGGCTCACCTCATTCGTTCAAGAGCATCATGCACATACCCGGAGAAGAAGGAACGACCTTGATCAACTTCACGGACGCCGATGCCATCGGGAAAACGCGACGCTTCTACCGCGTCAAACAGCGTTGACCTCGCCAAAATGGCAAACTTCAAAGCGAACTCTGCCAGAGCCCGCCCGTATCGCTAAAAACACGCGATTTCGAATGGTAGAGCCTCAAAGAATGTTCTAAATGTCGACCGAAATCCGGGTTCTCTCATTCCATTCCCTTAAATCGACCATGCGCCGACTCCTCTTTATCCCCCTCGCCCTCCTCTTCTCGGGATGCGGCAACACGACTTCTCAATCCGACATTCTGGCGCGGGCGAAAGCCGAAGTTTCGAAGCGTGAAAACTGGTCCGAACAGGCATACATCCGCGTCGATAACCGCCCGAGCCCGGACTACATCTTCTGGCGTGACCTGACTTGGGAGGTCAGCGCTGGAGCGTTCGATTACTCGGGCTATCCCAAGTATAACGGCATCAATGTCCTCCCCGGAACCGAGAGAGAACTCCGGTTCACCCGCGATGGATGTCTCATTGAATACAAAAATTCGCTCCATCGTTGTGCCGACGGCTACAATGCGACGGAAAAAACGGTCGTTTACGCTCCGGAAAAGTAGCGACGCCCGGGTAGCGCATCACCCGACCCTCACCCCACCAGCGGCCAACCTTCGCGATAGCTTTTGCTGAGCAGGCTGTTGGCCATCTCGCTGTTGGTGACCCTGCCAATCGTGCCGTCGTACTCGATTTTCTCACCAGTCCGATAGGCCACCAATCCGAGCAGCATGGTTTCAATCATCCTGCCCGAGTAGTCAAAGTTGCAGGACGGCTTCGCGCCGCCCTTGCAGGCTGCAATCCATTCGCCTTGATGGTCGTACCCACCCTTGATTCCAGTGCGACTGTACCGATCTCCCTCCTTGGCATCCTTCGGAATGATCACGTGGGATCCGAAGTCCGACACCAACCAACCTTCCGTGCCGGCAAAGAGCACTCCGTGCCCGATTCCCCTCAAGGCTCCGGGGATGGGTTCAGCCGGCATCGCACCACCCTGAAACCAGGACAACTTGATTTCCGGCCGCCAGTCATTCGCAGGAATCTGGAAATGGGCGGTCAACCTTACCGGAGTCACCTCGGCGTTGTAGGCATCACCATCAGCTACGATGGACGTCGGAGTTTCCGCATCAATCGCGTTCCAGGCGAGATCCATGGTATGCGAACCCATGTCCCCGATCTGACCACTTCCGAAATCCCAAAACATGTTCCAGTTGAGACAATTCGATCCGGCCGCATCATAATCGAAGTAGCCGGGGTTGTAGGGATGGAATGCTGATGGGCCGATCCACAAGTCGTAGTGCAGGTTTTTCGGCGCTTGGCCCTGGGCAGCCAAGTAGCCGGAACGAGGGATCTTGCGGTTTCCCCAGGCGGCCACTTCTTTCAGCTCGCCGATCGCTCCAGCGCGAATCAGCTCCTTTACCATCTTGAAGTTGTTTCCCGCATGAAGCTGGGTTCCGATCTGAGTGGCCAGCTTTCCCTTCTGCTCCAGATAGGCCTCACGCGCCATCCGGGCCTCCTCCACCGTGTTGGCGAGTGGCTTTTCACAGTAAACATGCAGCCCACGCTTCATCGCCCACGTCGCGATGTGGGCATGCGTGTGGTCCGTGGTCGAACAAATGATCCCATCGAGATTCTTCTGCTCAAGGCACTTCCGCCAATCCACATAATGCTTCGCCCCGGCAAACTGACCCGCCGCACTGGCAAGGTGCTTCTCATCGACGTCGCACAAGGCCACCACGTTCTCGTTCTTCGCCGTCTTGAAGTGAGCCGCAGCCCGACCCGCCGTACCGATCAGCGCGAGGTTGAGCTTGTTGTTCGGAGAATTTTTCCCGGAAACAATGCCCGAGGGAAGAATCAGCATGCCGACACCGGCAGCGGACTGCTTGAGAAATCGGCGGCGTGAAGTGAGGCGGGAAGGATTCATGGAACGACGGATCAGCTGAGGAATACGGAGCATCTCATGGCATACCTTTCGCAAATCTAAACTCATTCCTCATTCCGGCGCCGTCTCGGCAGCGGTCACCATTCCCGGCGGTAACTCCATGATCCAGATATTGCGGAAGTGAATCTCGGAACCTTCCGATTCGAGACAAAGGTAGCCCTTCTTGACCGAGGAATCCCTCACGCCGTTCACGAATTTGCCGTTGATCGCCAGCTTCACCGTGCCATCGACACAAACCACCTCATACGTATTCCACTCGCCATGAGGCTTACAACGAAACTCCGTAGCCATGCTGCGACTGCCACGGGGATTATCCGGAATGCAGGTCAGTCCGTTCGCCCCGAAAAGCTCTCCACTGATGTAACCGGGATGATTCGGTGTCCCATCCTTTTTCGGATTCCTGTTGATCCAGTCGAGCTCAAGCATCTGGACTTCCATCCCCTTCGGCAAAGGACGCTCAGGAGCTGGCTTCCCCTCGCTCCAAACGAAAATGCCCGAGTTCCCGCCGGGCTCCATGTGTCGCCACTCGATACGCAGCACAAAATTCTCATACTGCCGATCACTGCGCATCACGCCAATCGGCCGCCCACTGCAGATCAGCATTCCGTCCCTCACCGACCAGGTCTCCGGAGAGGTATTGACGTCCACCCATCCATCCAGATTCCGGCCATTGAACAAACTCCGCCACTTGGGAAGGCCATCTTCAGCCGGGAGTTCAAGCACGGACATCGTAACGAACGCAGCGATAAGACCTAACTTCATGAAAACGCCTACGTGCCGTCACTGAAGAATCTCTCGCGACTCTCCTCCAGGGCTCAAGCCACCAGTCGTAAGTTCTTCAATCCCGTTGATGAACCCTGAAGCATCGGGACGACCGTCGCCAAACACTCCCGATGATCGCAGCTTGCGCCCGGTGATCGTTTCACCCATCCGGCCGCCATGGTACGAACCGAGCATATCGGTAACACATTCTCCGGGGGGCGGTCCTTGAATTTGGAGGAGCCTGACACTAGGCCCACCCCAGACCAGAGTAGTAGGCAAACGCAAAATGCAAGGACCGACCCCCGGAAGAAGGACCGACCCCCGGAAGACCCTCGGAAACGCTGAATGGCAGATAAAAAGGGAAATCGGTCTCCGCCGGTAACCAATTGATTATTACCCATTCCAACAAACCCGTTGCCTGTTCCGCCGCCAATGTGTGAGCCTGCTTGCATGCCCATCGTTCAGGGTTTATCCCAATCACCGGGGAAGGCTGGAACTTCACGGAGCTATTCACTTCGGATTCCATCCGTAGGCATGATGGCTCGACCCAAGGCCCAATGAAAATCGAGAATGTGAATGGACAACGGGCTGTGCTCCTAACGGTGGGGTGCCTGTTGCTTGCGGTGATCCCTCTTGCTGTACGTTTCACCACAAAACCAGCTTCCGAAGTGGCAACTGGGGATCGACCTCCGGAGGCGGACGCACCTCCCGCTCCAAGGGTTCGGCCGGCTGGGACGGTTTCAAAACGCCCGGCTTGGGAACAAAAATCAGCCCGTCTCCGAGAGATCTTGAGCGGTGAAGTCCAGGGGATCAGCACCGAGCTTGCAACAATTCTCGGACAATCCGATCCGGTCGATCGAGCGCGGGAGTGGTTGGAATTCGTCGACAGCATCGACCCTTCCCAGATGGAGAAAGTCGTGTCGGCCTTTCGCCTGGGGAAACTCGAAATACATCGAAGCGAGTATGAGATTCTTTTCGGTCAATGGGCCAAGGATCGTCCGGAAGAGGCACTGGCCTACATCGCACGTGAGCTTCCAACGGGAGACTTCGAACGGGGCACTGTCCTCACGCAGTGGGCCGAGAGCGACTACCTTTCCGCGCTATCCTGGGCGAATCGGAATCCGTCCGGGCAAGGGGGCTTGAACAACTCGATCCTGTATGTCGCCAAGGGCATCGCCGGCAGCCAGCCGGCCTTGGCAGCGCAGTTGCTGGAGTCCCAACCGGCCATCAGAGAGAGGCCATCGATTCTGGGTCAGGTCATTCCGCAGGTTCTATCGCTCGGGCCTGACGAGGCGAAGCTCTGGCCGGACTATTTTGAGAATCCCGACCTGAAGGCCGTCGCCACATCAAAACTGGCGGCCGCGCTGGTCCGGGACTCTCCGGAGGACACGATGCGATGGATCGCCGAAATGGACGGTCCGGGACGCGACATGGCCTATCGAGACGCAGTGTCTGCCTTGGCCGCGACCGACACCGAGGCTGCACTCGGCTACGCCCTTGCGGCACCGGAAGGTTCGGCGCGGGATGAGGCGTTCTCCGGGCTCGTGCGTTCCACGGCACAGAGAGACCCTCAAAAGGCGGCGGCGATCATTGATGCCTACCCGGAAATCGCCACCGACACCAGCGTTCAGGGCTTGGTCTGGTTTGCGGCCCAGCGGGATCCTGCCCTCGGTGCCGAATACCTGAACCGCATCGAAGAGCCACAGGCGCTTGAGACCAGCCTTCGCACGCTGACGGCGAACTGGCGCCGCCGGGATCCGGAGGCGCTGGAATCCTGATTGGCGGCCAACCCCCAGTTCAAGCGGCCCTAAGCGGCTGGAATATGGCGGAACAGCCCCCCGTGCCAAATCGCCGGGTTCTTCACCGATTCCTTCCAAGGAGCAATCCACTGCGACCGAGTCGTGGGACCTTGCCAGCCTCAAATCCAAAGCTCAGGCGGCTTCTTTACTAAAGGTGTGTCCTTCTGCCACATGTCCTTCTGCAACACCAACGCATCCAGGGTTACGGCCCCGATGCGGAGGCCTTCCAGGAAGCCCTCGAATCCTGCCTGACCGGCGGCACCCTCTACCTCCGCAGCTCCGACAGGGTCACACTCCATTTGTTAGACAAGCGCGATCCAAGCTACTATCTCTATCGCAATGCCACAGCCCTTCCACTACTCATTCAAGATCCGCGACCTCGCGCGCTGTCGGAAATTCTACACCCAGGTGCTCGAATGCCGGGAGGGACGATCGACCGATACGTGGATCGACTTCGACTTCTTCGGCCACCAACTCTCCGTCCACCGCTCGGACCATTTTCCGGAGCTGGACTTTTGTGGCGAAGTTGATGGCATCCGGGTTCCGATTCCCCACTTCGGTTGCGTCTTGGATGCATCCGCGTTCGACGCGCTCCAAGCTCGTCTCGAAGAAGCAAGCGTCGAGTTCCTCGTCCGCCCGCGGATCCGTCACGAGGGACTTCCCGGCGAGCAGCGCACGATGTTCATCCTCGATCCCGACGGCAATCCACTCGAGTTCAAAACCTTCTCCCGTCCAGACGAGGTGTTTGCAACCTGACCTGTCAGGAATCGCCCACGAGTTCACGTCCCGAACCGCCACTGGCTGTCCGCAGTCCGCCGACCGCTTCGGTTTCCCGAACATCGACTACATCTCCGGGGGTCGTCCGGGGGTCCGTCCGGGGGTCGGTCCTGGTCCGTCCGGGGGTCCGTCCTTGCATTTTGAATTTGGAGGAGCCTGACACTAGGCGGACCCCAGACCAGAGTAGTAGGCAAACGCAAAATGCAAGGACCGACCCCCGTACAAGACCTCCGGAAAGACCCCCGGAAACTGCGGGCCAATCGACCCATCGTGGCCGGCAGCAACTACTTCGGAATCGAGGGCGGCACCAATGACCTTGCACTCTACGATGCCGATGGAGCGGATCCCGCCGATGAGGTTCTTGAAATTGAGTTGGGCGTCGGACACGGACTGTCGGGCATCGACTTTGTTTGGACTCGCGGTCTGCTTTCCCTCAGCGGCTTCAGCGGCGACCCCGGGGCCGATCGGGGAAGTTACGATGGCGACAGAGTTCCGTTGGCTTTGGAATATGCGCGAGGTTCCGATCCCTTGCGTTCCGACGCGGCCGGATGGCAGGAGTTTGACCTCCCGTCACGTAGCCTTTCCTGCACGCGAAATCCAGAGGCGCTCGGCACATGGACCGTAGAGACAAGCTTGGACCTTCAAACCTGGAATCCCACCACACTGTCGGTCGATCCAAGCCCCGATCGCCTCACCGTGCCACTCTCGGAGACCCTTCCCGAGCGGGGCTTCTTCCGCACGAAGTTCATTCCGGAATCGACCGGAAACTGACTCAAGAAACTCGTGCCCCGGCCTTGTTGATACAGGCAATCGAATCGCCAAATCAGATAGCTTAAATGGGTCAGGACATGACGTTGACTGTTTCG